>JAQTRI010000191.1 GCA_028711905.1 Candidatus Wallbacteria bacterium
CTGAAACAGAAGGATCTCTGCGCTCCCGGTCGGCGAGGGACTTGCGCAAAGCCGCTGTCAGCCCGGCAGGCAGCTCCTGCTCATGGATCTCGAGAAAATCCGTTAGTTCGGGCAGACGGTTTTCTTTAAGAAGGCACTCAGCCTCAGCCTTGAGTTCCTGCCCGCGTTCTCTGTGGGGCATGAGTTTGTAAATCGCCTGTTGCTTGTCTTGCAGTGCCACGGAATCCTTCTTAAGCGGCAACATGAGCCGCGATGTGTTTACCGGATGACCTATCGGCAGGAAAAACAATCTTAATTATATTCTTGAGTTTGGCAAATTTCAGTGGTGTGCAGCCATCAGTTTATGAAAAACTTAGTCTGGTGGCGGGTCCTGACCTGGGACAACTTTTTATTCTCCTTCGACTTGGCTCAGTGCGAAATTATTGAGCTCTAAATCCATAATGCGGTACAGTGCATTATGGATCAAGAGATCAATAAGTTATCCCTGGCCACCCCACAATGATTTCAGCGCAATCAGATGGGGAAATTTGCCAAACTTGAGTATATTATTGATCTATAGCGGCGTAAGGCATACCTTGGAACTGCAGCCGCATAGCGGTGAAACCTAAAAAAGCGCTATACCCCTGCGGCCGCAAAAGCTCAATAATGCTGCCCCTATAAGTAATGCTCTTGTTTCCGATACTATTCCAGTGAAGACCGTGTTTTCGCTCATTCTTTTATTGTTACCGGCTGCACTCTGCGCTGACATTGATGGCCGCAAGGGATTTGAAACATACTGGAACAACGGAAACGCTGAACTGCGTCAGGATCTGGATTTCACCTTGAACAGGGAACTCGCAGGTCGCGGCAGTTTGCGCATGGATTACGATGATACCAATCCTTTCAACGGGGAGAGCCTGCGTTCGTTATTGTTCGACTATCAGACACTTAATGGTCGGCTGCAGCTGGGAGACCAGTGCAAAACTGAAGACAGCGGGTTCGGACTGGAACTGCCTGCGACCAGGGCTTTAAACTGGCAGGAAGGTTTTGGAAAGGGCGATTTCAATCTGTTTTACGCTGCTGAAGAGAGGGATTTTGTTAGAGAGGAGTTTGAAGGTGGTGGAAGGAGAGGACCATACCTTCTCAGCCGCGCGCCTGTTACTCAGGACAGCGAAAAAGTGACTGTCGGTGACATGGTTCAGGAACCAAACATGGATTATACCATCGACTATGAGAGCGGGTTGCTGTTTTTCAACAGGGTGATCAGCAGTGCCGAACGCATCGGAGTTTATTACAGGCCCGTTACTCCTAATGACAGGCACGACTTTCTTTCCTGCGGATACTCGACCGGGGTCTGGGGCCTGACCCTGACCGAAGAAAAGGCCAATCTCCGAGGTAGTGGAGATGACAGCCAGTTGCGGCAGATGGCTTTCAACAGCCGCATGTCAGGCCCGGCGGGCATCTCTGCTGAGGTTGAGCTTGCCGCCATGCAGACTTCGAATGCGGATGCAACCGGATACCGGATGAAATTCAGCAAGGACCTCAGAGGATCGAAAAGCATCAAAGCCGGATTTGTTAATCTGGGCAGCGGCTTCACGCCTCTTTCACGAAATCCTGAGTATCAGGGGGGTGAACTGGTTCTTTCGCATGAAAAGGGAGAGAAAGCTGCGCAGCTGTATATCAAAAACTATGATCGCTATGTGTCTGGAAGCGGGGAGATTGCTCTGGTCAGTGCTGGTGGAAGCTTCAACAATTCCTGGCTGGAAACAGAGGCCAGGATCGAGGAAATGGGAAAAGAAAAGCGCGGGTTGATTCATTCCGGACTGCGCAAACCGGGAAGTGGATATCGCTATTTTTACGGGTATGTCTCGCGATTCGAAGACAGGAATGCCTATTATTACCAGCTGCAGGACACATGGCGATTGCATAACGGGGGACGGCTGCATGGAGAAATTTTACGGTTGAATGAGGAGATCAGCCGGAAACGCATTGGGCTCAATGGGGAACTGCCGATAACCAGGGAACTGTTCCTGACCCTGGACGCTGGTGGAGAAACCGTTGATTCTGTTCGTGATCACGATATCGACTGCGGCCTGGCTGTGCGCCGCTTTGGATGTGAATTCGGAGGAGGCATGAGAAACAGCGGATCAGGTGAAGACTCTGCGTACTTGAAAACGGCGTTTCGCTGGAAGCAACTGTCTTTCTACGGTCGCTGGCCCGGTTTGGATGCCGCTGGATATGATGCCCGGATCAATTGGATCGGGGGAAAAGTCCGACTGTACTGCTCAGGAAATTCATCAGGCGGATCAGACTCGCTGAATGGTGGAATGACCTGGAAAATAGGCCGTAGCGAACTCAAGTTTGCTGCCAGCGACTCTTCTGAGCAAGCCGCAAGGCTCTCAGCCAGTATCGGCGGTGCTGCAAGCGGGGAATGGAACTGGCGTGTCGGCTATGAACTGAACCCCGCAACTGAAGATTCAGAGACCAGGTTGACTGCGCGGATGGAATACCTGATTTTTTAATTATCGCTCTTGCCTTTGTCGCACTTTCACAGGTAAAATAGATTTCATGGGAACCATAATCGGAAACACCATGTCCATCATTGACAGGATCGAAAAACTGCCGACCCTTCCTGCAGTGCTGATGAAGGTCATCGAAACCGCTGAAAACGAAAACAGCACTGCCGCGGATCTGAACAAGATTATTTCCAGAGACCAGGCTCTTACCGGGCAGATACTCAAACTCGCGAATTCTGCATATTACGGATTTCCGCGCTCGATCACCAAGATCACTGAGGCTGTTGTGATCATGGGTTTCAAGACTGTCAAGGGTCTGTGCCTTTCTGCGACAGTCTGTTCCATGTTCAAGAGCGATGAAAAGGTGGGGAACTTTTCGCCCAGGGAGCTCTGGCGCCATTCGGTTGCTGTCGGTATCTGTGCTGAAGTGATCGCCAAGCGCATCAGATCCAAGATGGTGGAAGAGCTGTTCACGCTAGGTATTCTCCATGACATGGGAATTCTGATGGTAATGGAATTTCTGAAGGAAGACTTTGTTACGATCCAGACCAAGACTGAGCTGGAACAGAGGCGGCTGAGCGAAGTGGAAAAAGAGATTATCGGTATGGATCATGGTCTGATCGGCAAGAGCCTGAGTCAGAAATGGAAGATCCCGAAGCTGATCGGTGATGTTATCGGGTTCCACCACACTCCGCAGTATGCCTTTGGAGATGCCAAGGAAATGGCTGCCATCATATATTTAGCTAACTTGATATGTGAACTGAAAAAAATTGGCCATGATGGCGAATACATTATCCCCCCCCTCGCGCGCGAGCCATTTCTGACCCTGGGATTGGAAAAAAACGACATCAAACCCGTCGCTGATCAGATGGATCAGGAGATGGCAAAGGCGCAAGAGTTTCTCAAGCTCGTGGATAATTAGACAGGACAAAAATTCAGATGGCTCCATTTTCGGAGCGCAGAAATTCGATGGCATTACCAGTGTATTCGTCAAGGGCGTCCAATGGTGTGTCGCTGATGTTTGATTCGACACGGTTAAGAAGATCCGCCATGCGTGCCGCCAGCCTGCTCCTGTCGGTTTCATCAGCCCCGGTCAGCAGCCTGTACTCAAGGTCAAGCAGATAATCCATGCGGCCCTGATAGGAAGGTTTGATAAGATGTATGGTATTTTTCAGAAGAGAAGAGAGTTTTTGTTTGTCTGTAACAGTCTCAGGATCGAACCCGAGGCAGGAGCACTTGTAAATACCGGCGTTGATAAAAGAACCGGCGCACGCTCCGTTCTGATATGTGAGAATGGGTACAGACTGCCGGTCTGGAACAAGGGCGGTATCTCTGCTGAACAAGGGCTTGGATGTACCGAGTTTCAATCCTTCAAGCGGGCCGAGACCTTTGATCAGGCTGTGACGCTGGGCTGATCCGGAGTGTGAAATACCCAGAAGCCCGGTCAGAGGTTCTGCGGAAGGGATCCCGCAATATAGCACTGAACCGCCTGAGCGGATGAAATCAGCAATGATTTCAGAGTCACAGTTTGACAGATCGATTGAATTCTCAGCGCGGATAATCACCACACCGGACATGAATCCGGACAGTTCGCCCATAGACAGGCCGGAAACTGAATCAGCCTTGTGAATGTAAAAATCAGTGTACAGTCCGGAAAGAACATCATGGAGTTTGGAGTTGTTTCCTGGAGTGGTTTCTGAATCGATCAAAAGAACCGGAATTGATGAGTCACGATTTACCCATGTGCCTGTAGCTGTCTGGAAAAACGGAAAAGTCAGGAACAGAAGCAGTGCAAATGATTTAAGTCGATGACATGACATGGGACCTCCAGTCCGGCTATGGTGATTATACATGGCAGGCAATCAGGTCTTCAACCCTGAGGATGGGAATGGGAGAAAGCGAGACTGGAGCGGGTTTGCGTGATATGAGGATACCGGTGCAGGAGGGGGGAGGTGATGGGTAACGGGTAATGGGTAATGGGTGATGGGTAATGGGTAATGGGTAATGGGTGATGGGTGATGGGTAATGGGAGATGGGAGATGGGTAATGGGTAATGGGTGATGGGTAATAAGTAATTGGTAATGAAGAAACTGGTTCACACTCTAATGATTCTGTTGATTATTCCGAAACAATCTATGGGAACCTGAAAAGGAGGAACCATGCTTCGCGGTTTGTATACAGCGACAAGCGGAATGCTCTGCCAGGAAGCTGCGACACAGACTCTGGCAAATAATCTGGCTAATGTAAATACTGCCGGATTTAAAAAAGACAATGTCATTTACCGCGATTTTCCCAGCATGCTCCTGCGCCGGATCAATGATCCGACCAAAAAAATCTATGAAAACAGGGTCGATCCCTGGCCATATGTCGGAAAGCTTGGTACAGGCACCATTGTGGACGAGATATACAACGACCGCACTCAGGGCGATTTTCATGAATCCGGAAACACCACTGATCTGGCTTTGAACGGCAAGGGATTTTTTGTGGTGGATACCCCGAACGGCGTTGCTTATACCAGAAACGGCACCTTCAAGATCGGTGCTGGAGGACGCATCTGCACTCTGGAAGGATTTCCGCTCCTGGCCCGTAAATCTCCAACCAATATGAGCGACCAGGACGCAGTGATCAATGAAAAGGGCGAGTATCCGATCGATGTTTCTGAAATCAAGGTTGAGGAAAACACGAAGCAGTTTACCGTTGGAGAAGATGGAAAGGTCTTTATTGACGGTGAGGAGCGTTTCCGTCTGCTTGTTGTCGATTTCGAGAACACGAATCGCGTTCTCAAGCGCGGCAAGGATCTGTTTTTCGCAACTGAAGGTAGCGGGATGGGCCTGTTTCAGGGTCAGACCAGGGTTTACCAGGGCAAGCTGGAAAACTCCAATGTGTCGGCTGTGGAAAGCATGGTGCGACTGATCACTGCTCAACGCAGTTACGAAGCCAATCAGAAAGTCATACAGAATGAGGATCAGAGCTTGAACAAACTGATCAATGAAGTAGGAAGAGCTTAGGTAAAGGGGGGTAACAGACTATGATGCCAGCACTCTGGACAGCTTCGACCGGTATGAAGGCTCAGGACTTCAACATCAGCGTCATTTCCAACAACCTGGCCAATGTCAACACGACCGGATTCAAGAAAAGCCGGCCGGATTTTCAGGATCTGTTGTATCAGACCATGCGTGAGGCAGGAACCCCTGTGGCTGAAGGTCTGGAAGTTCCCAACGGCATTCAGGCAGGCATGGGCGTCAGGCCAGTGGCTACCCAGAAGATATTTACCCAGGGAGAGTTTCAGCAGACCGGCAATCCCTTTGATCTGGTCATTGAAGGCGATGGTTTTTTCCGCATCCTGACCCCAGACGGCACAATCGCTTATTCCAGAGACGGGGCTTTCAAGCTGGACAGCACTGGAGCAATGGTGACATCTGACGGCTTCAGGCTGCAGCCTGAGATCATCGTTCCTGAAGGGGGGACTGCTATTTCAGTCGGGATTGACGGCACAGTCACCGCTAAAATGGGAAACAATGAGCCTGACCAGGACTTAGGACAGATAACCCTTGTGCGTTTCATCAATCCCGCAGGCTTGAAAAATGTCGGTCGGAATCTGTTTCTTACCACTGAGGCCTCTGGCGGAGAAATCGGTCCCGGCATACCCGGAGAACAGGGAAGGGGCACTATTCAGCAGGGATACCTGGAAATGTCCAATGTCAAGGTAGTTGAAGAAATGGTGGCAATGATCATCGCTCAAAGGGCGTATGAGGCCAACTCCAAGTCAATTGTTACAGCTGACACCATGCTGGGTATCGCCAATAATCTGAAGCGGTAAGCCTGACCCGGACATGAGATAAGGGAGGGCTCTGATGCGTATTAAGTGGCTTATGTTTCTCGCTGCGTTCTGTATTTCGGCGTCGGCGCAGAACCTGAAAATCGAATTTTCCACTCTGGAGGTCAACACTCCGGAGCTCAGGATTGGCGATTTATGGCCTGAAGCCGGAGAACATGCGGATTTTGTGCTGGCCCGCTGTCCGCTGCCCGGTTATGTTCGCACACTGCATGTCACGCACCTCAATGCTCTGCTTAAGGCTGAAAATCTTCCTTTCGTTATCGAGGCCCCTGAAAAAACATTGCAGATTGTGCGCATCAAAGGTTCGCTGCCATACGAGGAAATGGAACAGGCTGTGATCAGTTCGCTGAAAGAACAGCTGCCGGGTGAATTCGGTTTTGCGGTTGAGTTTAAAAACGGTGATTTTTCGCTGGCTGAAGGCCTTAGCTCAGTTGAGTTGCTCAACAAGCCGGTTCTGGGCCATCAGATGCTGGATTTCACCGCCCGGGACGAGTCCGGCAGGGAGTAC
>JAQTRI010000002.1 GCA_028711905.1 Candidatus Wallbacteria bacterium
TCGGCTTGCTGCCAGGCTCCAGGGAGAAGGAGGTTAAATATCTTCTTCCGGTTCTGCTCAGAGCGGCCAGACTGATTCGCGAAAACATCCCTGAGGCCAGGTTCATAATTCCGCTTACATCCGCGACCTTCAAATCTTCCAGCAGTCTCAATGAGCAGAATATCAGGAATTATATCTTTAAAACACTGCCTGACGCAATACTGACTGTTGACGAAACATATAATGTGTATCCGATACTTGATTTCGCGATTGTTGCATCAGGCACAGCAACACTGGAAGCGGCATGCGCCAGCACTCCGATGATTATTATCTACCGGGTTTCTCTGTTGACTGAGTTTTTAGCCAGAATATCCGGAAGACTGCCTCTGGTTTTCGGGTTACCCAACATAATAATGGGCAGGAGAGTGATTTCTGAGTTTGCTCAAAGGGATGCTAACCCTGTAAAGATCGCCAGAGAAGTTACTGCTTTTTATTTTCAGGGCGAGAAAGTTCAGGAGCAGAAAGACTTCCTGCAGGAAATCAAGAAGAAAATGGGCGAACCGGGAGCAACAGAAAGAGCTGCATCAGTAGTAATAGATTTTTTGCAGGAAATCGATCAGGGACAACAGGAATAGTTTGCAGGAACCGGTTTGAAATAACTCGGTGTTACACCAGGAATCTGTGCCATGAGTTTCATGTTTTCATGGGTCATCTCAACCGATTGATCGATTTTCAGCAGATGGTGTTTTTTGTTCTGAGGCATGAGCAGGTAGCAGGACCTGTCGCCTGGATGAGACTTGATCATTGTGTAGAGCTGATTGATGGCAGACTCAGAAATACCTTCAGTAATTTTAATGCATAAAGGGCAGACCGAAAAAAACAACTCTAAAGGCATAATATGCTCAATGGAAAGCCTGACTTCTTTATGTCTGTTGTAGCGTGAACCTTCGACATAATAGCATCTTGTTATTACAGGTGGACACGCTGGATTGATCGCTTCAGCATGGATTTCATTCGTGCCGTCACTCCAGGTAGTTAACAACAGGATGCCTCCCGGGATTGATTTCTCTGTTTTTTCAAGCAGGCAAAGTGCAGCTCCAAACCGCTCAAAGCGACCATCTAAAAAGTGGACCAGGTCAGTGCTGCTTAAAAAGCGGAGCCAGGGTGTGTAGTGACTCAAAGGATGCGGGGAAAGAAAGAAATTCCAGGTTTTGAGCTCATCTTCCAATGAGAATGTGGGGAAAAGACTGCTTTGCATTTCTGAGGACTTGGGAGGAAAAGAAACCAGCACCTTTTTTCCGGCCATTCTGAAAACAGGGCCTGGGGCGTGGTCAACAGAA
The DNA here is from genome assembly GCA_028711905.1 of Candidatus Wallbacteria bacterium. Classification (GTDB taxonomy): domain Bacteria; phylum Muiribacteriota; class JAQTZZ01; order JAQTZZ01; family JAQTZZ01; genus JAQTRI01. Next base: position 1,320 of record JAQTRI010000002.1, read on the forward strand.
AAAGTACAGCGTTTTTTCTTCATGATTTCGGAATATTTTCTTAAGCGGGGGGGGTTATCCCAATCAGCGTTCAGCAGAGAGCAAAAGTAATCGGTAAAGAAGTTAGTTTTGAGAAAAGCCGTCCAGTAGGAAATCAGAGCATAATTCTGGATGTCATACAGATCCAGCAATTTGGGCGTATTAGTATGCAGCAATTCGAAAAATAATGTTGATTGCTCAGGACCGAGAAGCTTTTCGAGTCTTGTCTGAAGGTCTGCCTTCAGTTCAGAGTGCTGGAAAAGTTCCCCTTTTTTAAGCAGTTCAAAGAGTCTGGATCTTTGAAGATAGTCAAAACCAAGCAGTTTAAAGATCTCTCTTGCGTGATCCGCGAAAACCAGATGATAGTGAAAATCACCGATAATTTTTTTAAAGGGGGGGAATCTGAGCTTCGGGCGAAAATCTATGGTGCTGATCAGCAGTCCGATAATCAGGGTCAGTTCCTGCAACCGGCGAGGCCGGATTATCTGCACCAGGGATTTAGCCTTAGGATTATCGAGAAAAAACAAGCCGTCTGAATGACGGCACAGGGATGAGTAAATTTTCGAATCCGCGGGTTCAATATGGTCCAAACGAATCGAAACATCACTGGTTGAAGAAATGGACGACAGCGTATCTTGAATCACATCGAGAATTTTCATACCTGAGATGTGAATTCTGGGTACACCGAGGCTATCGAGCAGATCTTTGGAGTATGGACATACAAGCGTGTTGTCCAGATGGAAAGTCGGGAATAGATCTTTGACGGATGGCGGCAGCAGAAAAAAGGCAGAACTGTTTTTCTGGAAAAAATGGACCATTCCCTTAAGCAGCGAGTGCAGGCGATGGAACTCTTTGACTTTGGACTCAGGAACAATTGAACTTGATGAACTGTTTTTTTTTGCGAGTGAGTCAGTAATGTAATAGGGTATTTTAAGGCATTTACCGGTTTCCCTTCGTGCTGAAAAACTTTGAAAATGGTTGAACAGAAGGGGATAAACCAGGGTGTCGCCGGCAAGTGTGTTGTTCAGCAAAGTCATCAGCGCATTTCTGGACGAGAAAGGCAGATGAAAAGAGAAATCCAATTGATTGGCAAATGGCGAAATGCTGCTTTCAATCGCTATGTGGGACCTGTTTAGACCGAGTACTAAGGCTACTTTAAAGTGTGAAAACTTACCGGCTAAGGGGGTGGATATCAGATTGCGTTCAATCAGGTGCGAGTTAAGCTGATAATACAGTAAAAACATCCTGGTCAGATGATTTTTTCTGATCCAATCGAGTTCATCCCGCAGATTTTCGAAGTCATTCCCTGTTTTTTGGCAATGATGAAGGACTAATTTTTCGAGACAGGCAAAATCTTCATCCGGCCAGGATTCACGAATCAGTCTGACATAGTCCTGAAATGAAAAAGAACTGTTTTCCGCCAGCGATTTGGAATGTGCGAGACTTTCGAGCAGATCAGACCTATCAGTAAGTTCCTGATCTGTGAGAATATGGCAACCAGATGTTCCACTGTAAGTCTCGAAAAGAGCAGACTGGTCAGGAGAAAGATGGGTAACTTGATCCAAGTAACAGCTTGTTAATCCATGTTTCGACAAACGCAACAAATCGGAACTGTCGGCGTGTGAACCTATTCCTGCATAACAGTTGGCTGCTCCAGTCAGCGGGAAACCTTCTCTGATGTACCGGACAGGTATGATTGAGGCAATCTCTGGGCTGATGAATGTATCGCATGATAGAATAGTCAAACCATCCTTTTGATGAAAAAAACCGTTTAATAGCCTGATCAATTCGAGATATCCCGGTTTAGACAAGGCGTAGAGAAAAACCGGAATGTCATCAGAAACTCTGGCTTCAAGACCAAAAATCGGTTTTATTCCTGCCTTGGAAAGAGCTGAGTTGAATTCATGATGGCCAGAAAAGTCATAGTCTGCAATGCCTGCTGCGTTGAAACCATTTGATTTAAGAAAACCCGCCAGATCGCGAATTTTAATCAATGATTTTCTCACCGAGAATTCTGTTTTGATTCCAAGGGGAACATATTTTTTAACAAACATGGCGCAGACCAATCGCTAAAACTTGCGGAGATTAGAGCGTGAGGTCGCATATTTTTCATTGGCTATGCGCAAACGAAAGTTGACATATCTAACAAGGGAAAGGAATAGTTTGCAATAGATTCTTTTATTGATTTTGTAAAGTAAATCAAGCTTTTCCTTAGTGATCTGCAGAGCTGTAACCTCTGCTTCTGCTGTTGCAGTTGCTGGTTGCCTGCCATTATCCAGTACAGCCAGTTCTCCGAGAAACATCCCCTGCTCAACCAGTCCCATGTTAAGGGGTTCTCCGGCCTCGGTTTTTTTGATCAGCTGAGCTGTCCCGCTCTTAACAATAAAAAGGGCGTTACCGGGAGCGTCTTGTTGCAGAATTACTGTGCCGGAGGAAAACTTCACTTCATCGGTGAATTTGAGAATCTCATCTAATTCATGGCTGGTAAGATCAGAAAAAATAGAGTCCTGCATCAGATTAACCCTCGAGATTTTTTAATGTGCTCTGGGCAAAGGCAAATCGCTCTGAAGTCATGCGCAGCCGTTCGCTGATGAACTGGATCAGGGTCAAAATCAGTTTGACCGACAAGTCCAGATTACGCTTGGAAAGATCTTCAAGAAACTTTTTTTTAACAATCAGAAGCTCCGCGTTAGAATCAATTACTTCAGCGCAGGCAGATCGCGGCGAATTGTCGATAATGCTCATTTCCCCGAATACCCCCCCGCGCTCAAGCACTGTCAGTAATTGGCGCTCGCCTGAGTCAGACTCCTTCACTATTGCCACCTGACCACTGACGATAATAAAGAATTCTTCCCCGATGCTGCCTTCGAGAAACACCTTTTCTCCCTCTTTGAGAACCTTTTCTGCACAGATGGAAAGGAAAGTCTGCAATTCGTCATCAGCGAATTCCTTAAAAAAGGAAAGATCCCGGAGAACAGCAAATTTATCGGATGTGATCATGGCAGAGGCTCCTCGACAGTGATATGGGACCGGATCAGCTGCTCGGCGTTGTTGATCAAAGAGTCCAGCATACATTTGCTTTCTGATTCCGCCATAATTCTGATCAAAGGTTCTGTGCCTGAAGGACGGACCACTAAACGCGAAGCACCGTTGCAGTTTAGAGCAAGAGCGCCGATAGATTCCTGCAAGGGCAGATCATTCCTGAAACGCGTTTTTTCCAGGTCGCTGACGCGCAGGTTTTTGATGGATTGAGGGAATTTTTTCATGAAAGATTTGATTTCAGAAAGGGGTTCTGCAAGATGATCGACAATCTTCAACAGAAGGAGAGCAGTCAGAATGCCGTCTCCTGTATGCATCATGTCGCGGTAAATGATATGGCCTGACTGTTCCCCGCCTAAGAGAGCATCGCTTCGGACCATTTCTTCATACACATATTTGTCACCGACTTGTACCTGGCTGACATTGATGCTTTCCAGCTGCATGGCCTGCATCATGCCGAGGTTGCTCATAACAGTGGCTACCACGAGATTGTTCTTGAGCAGACCGGCTCGTTTCAGATATCTGGCACAAATGGCCATGATGTAATCTCCATCGACAATTTCCCCATCATGAGTACAGAAGAGGACTCTGTCCCCATCGCCGTCAAAAGCGAAACCAATATCCGCCTGTTCGGCCAGAACAGCTTTTGCCAGGGAATCCATTCTGGTTGATCCGCATTCGTGGTTAATGTTTATGCCATCTGGAAGGTCGTTGATAAAAACGGCTTCGCCGAACAAGCGGGTAAAGACAATCCTTGCCAGACGGTGGGTAGCTCCGTTGGCGCAGTCGATTACTGCGCGCAAGGTTTTCAAGTGATTTGATCCTGTAATCTGGGCGAAGAGCATTTCTTCATAAAGAGCGATCAGCTCTTCATGGTTCTGGATTCTGCCAATCCGGTCGGATGATGGGGATAGGAATTTTCCCGACAAAAGGCGTTGCTCAATCAAGGCTTCATGCTCATCGGGAAGCTTGGTCCCCGGAGGAGTGAAAAGTTTGATGCCATTGTCATAGTAAGGATTGTGCGATGCGGAAACCATTGCTCCGAACAGGGCGTTGACCCGGCCGGTAAGATAAGAGATGGAGGGTGTGGATGTTACCCCCAGGTTGTAAACCGTCAGGCCGCAGGCAGCACAGCCTGATGCCAGAGCTGATGCCAGGAAATCGCTGGACAGGCGTGGATCTCTCCCGATGAGCACGACTTTTTTTGCCGAAGGGGACAATTCCTGCATGATACTGGCAGAAGCCATGCCGAGTTCTAATGCAAAGCTTGCAGTCATGGGATACTCGTTGGCTTTTCCCCTGACTCCGTCAGTGCCAAAAAGTTTTTTCATACAAAAGCCCTCCGGCGGAAGGGGACTACAAGTCTCTGCCCGGTTATTGCCGGGTTCCGGGAGATCTGACATGATACTGCGGCAGACCTTCCATAAAGCGCAAACAGCGAGTGAAACTTACCTTTGTATTAAGTTAACCCGGATTGATAAAATTGACAAGAAAATCAATCTGAACATGCTGGAAATTGTTTTTTCCGTTTGAGTGAATTAAACTGGGGTTCATGAAATACATCCGTATCCGCAGGCAACGAATTTTTACGGGTTGGTAGAATTCAACAAACAAGTTCGGAGGGAAATATGGTCAGCTGGGTTTATTTAAGTGATATTGCAAGTCATGTCGGCAGCAGGGTTGCGCTCAAAGGCTGGGTCATGAACCGGAGATCGTCCGGTGGCGTCCATTTCGTCATTTTCAGGGACGGCACCGGGATAATCCAGGCATCTTTCTCCAAAGAGGCTTTCAGCGGCGAAGCTTTCGAATCCATCGGCAAAGTGCCGCTTGAATCTTCCATGGAAGTCTCCGGGACTGTTGTGGCAGAACCCCGTTCAATGACCGGGTACGAGATACGGGTCGAAAGTTACACACTTGTGCAATCCGCAGAAGGCTACCCAATTGGGAAAAAGGAACACGGGGTGGATTTTCTGATGGATCACAGACATTTGTGGCTTCGCGCTCCCAGGCAGAGGGCGATCCTGCGCATCAGGGATACTATTATCAAATCTATTCGCGACTTTTTCTACGACAGGGGCTTTACTTTGGTAGATGCTCCAGTCTTTACTCCCTCGGCTTGCGAGGGTACATCCAATCTGTTCGAGGTTGGTTATTTTGATGAAAAGGCCTATCTGACACAGAGTGGTCAGCTTTACATGGAAGCGGCTTGCATGGCTCTCGGTAAGGTGTACTGCTTTGGGCCGACATTCAGGGCCGAGAAGAGTAAAACCAGGCGGCATCTGACCGAGTTCTGGATGGTTGAGCCGGAAATCGCCTATATCGACATGGAAGGCAACCTGAAACTCCAGGAAGAATTTGTCGAGCACATTGTTCAGAGAGTGCTGTCGCGCCACAAAAAAGAGTTAAAACTATTAGAGCGGGACATCGCGCCTCTGGAAAAAGTCAGGACCCCTTTTGAACGGCTTCATTATGAGGAAGCTATCCGGGTGCTGAATGAAAACGGTTCTGACATCAAGTGGGGGGACGACCTTGGCGGTGACGATGAAACGATTTTGACAAAGCTCTACGAAAAGCCGATATTTGTCCATCATTATCCACGAAAGTGCAAGGCGTTTTACATGAAAAAGGATCCGATAGATGACCGTTACGCGCTTTGCGCTGACATGCTGGCTCCAGAAGGATACGGGGAGATCATCGGCGGTAGTATCCGTGAAGAAGACATCAATGAACTGCTTGCTGCGATCAGTAATCACGGTCTGAAAGAGGAACACTTCAAATGGTACCTTGATCTGCGGAAATACGGCAGTGTTCCGCACGGAGGCTTTGGGCTGGGAATAGAGCGCACTGTGGCGTGGATTTGTGGATTACACCATGTGAGAGAAACAATCCCGTTTCCCCGGATGCTGAACAGGCTGACGCCTTAAGATGCCGCAGACAATCAATCAGAGCAGGAAGTAACGCTTCTTTCCGACCGTCAGGCTGAAGTGGTGCTTTCGGCCCACTGGCAGCTGGGGCCGATCTCTAAGATGATGGATTCGTTATTGCCGGTATTTTCAATGGAATGCGCAGTGCCGGCAGGGATCAGAATGGCGTCATTGCGACGGATTTCTACGCTTTCTTCACCTACCATCATGGTGGCGAGACCGAAGAGCAGAAAATATACCTCTTCATGATGCGGATGCATATGGGATTTGATTTTTTTTCCTGGACCTAAAGTGATTTCCCTCAAGCTGAGAGCTTTGCACTCAGGGCAGGTCATCTTTCCGATAATTTCCAGTGCGCTGTCTGCTTCGCTCGAATAATCGTGGACAAAATTTTTATATTTCATGCGATTGATAATATTCACATCAAACCTCCGGGTGAGTATCTTTATACATTCTGAGAGAAAACAAAGCTGGTGTCAAGAAATTCCGAAATACAGTTCAGCGCAATCGTTTTTTTCCGGTGGTTTCAACCACTGCTTTTTTCAGGGGAAGTTCACGGAAATTGAGCAGACTGTCGATGATTCCCAGGATCATGACAAAGCGGCCGTAGACAAATAGAATCGGGAGCGCGATCAAGCGCAGCAGCCAGTGTACCCGGAAGCGAAAAAAGAAAAAAGTGATCATGCCAAAACCGATGAAAAAATACATTGTCTCCATGAGCACTACTACATTGAAAACAACTGAGGCATTGAAAGACGACCCGCTGAATAACGAATGCTGCCCGGCAGCGATTGCCGACAAATAGGGCAGCAGCATCCAGGACGGGGCCTTCCAGAGAAAGATCGGTTCCAGCATCGGAATTGGGCGTCCTAAGCGCAGGAAAACAAGACTGCAGGCAAAGTGATTTATATATATGTTGGCAAAAGAAACCATGGTGAAGATCGAGAGCGGAAAACGGATAAGTCTTTCCAGCACAAGGGAGTAATAGGCAATCAGACGGGTTTTCTGGGCCGGCGAAAATTGTGAATCAGGAACCATTTCCACGACTTTTGCCAGACCTGAATTGATGGTTCTGCTTCCGTCAGCGAGAAAGTCCTCAAGCCCCAGGGTCTTTTCCACGCCATAGTAAAAAAATATATTCAAGACCATCATGACCAGTGTGCCGGAAAGAAGGATCTTTGATGGACTGATATTTCTGTGCAGCGCGAAGCCGGTCACCACAGCCACGGTCGCGAACAGTGAGAAGAAAAAATAAGCCTGCACTGGTCCAAGCAGCAAGCCGGTTACCAGAGTCGAGACACAGGAGGCCAGGAAGACGAGCTTGAATCCGTAGCAGTAGCCCACCCATGTAAGCGGGACCGGACAGAGCAGCACGCCGATGATATTGATGAGAGGCACAGTGGACAGAAGATAGAGCAGAGTGGCAAGAGCCGCCATCATGCCTGAAAGGGCGATTTTTTTTGCTCCTGTCACCTGCTCAGGCATGGCTGTTATAGAGGAGCCAGCAGCCCATAACTATAAACAGAATTCCGCCCGCCCGGTGAATCATCCTGACATCGACATATCTGGAGAGGACCTGGCCGAAGAAAACTCCGATTGCAGTGGCTGTGACAAGTGCCGCTGAGGCAGCTGCGAAAACAGTAAGGGAACAGGTCTTATTCGAGGCTGAAAGGCAGAATGCCGCAAGTTGAGTTTTATCACCGAGTTCAGCAAAAAAAACCGTTGAAAAAACGGTAAGAAAAAGCTTCCACATGTAACCTCCGGATGCATTATATCATCGCAGCGCAAGGATTGGCAAAATCCCCCGGGTCTCTTTTATCTGTAATATTTATGCACTGCGGCCGAGAACACATCTGCGCAGGCTTCGCGGACGGACTCGCTCAGTGTAGGGTGCGCGTGGATGACATCAGAGACCTGATGGGCGTCGATGCCGCATTTCATGGCCAGTGCCAGTTCATGAATCATATCCGGAGCGCCTTCTCCGAGAATATGAGCGCCCAGAATCCGACCGTCAGGAGAGGAAAGAACCTTAACCAGCCCCTCAGGGCAGCCCATAGCCAATGCCATGGACGATGCGGCTAAGTGAAAAAGCCCGCTTTTAAAAGGAGTGTTGTTTTTTTTAAGATCGTCTTCGGTAACTCCCACTGAAGCGTAATCCATGGCAGAAAACACACAGGCTGGAACCACTGAGAAGTCAAATTCGCGAGTGCCGCCGCAGATGTTTTCCACCGCGATCTCAGCCTGGGCCGAGGCCACATGGGCCAGCATCAGGGGAGAAACTGCATCGCCAATGGCATATACACCTGGAACACCTGTTCCCAGATGCGGGTTGACTGAGATTCGGCCGTTTTCCGTGCGAACATCGCAGGTGTCGCTCAGCACAGAAAGGTCAGGCTTGCGTCCGACAGAAAGCAGCACTTTCGAGGATTTGAACTCTTCCCCGCTTTCCAGCCTGACAGTGGCACCGGAGTCGACTGCAACAGAAGAAATGCGCGCACCGGTTTTTATAAGAACCCCTGCTTTTTTCAAAGCTTGCGCCAGCCGGGAGGTCAGCTGGGTGTCAAAACCGGGAAGTACTTGCGGCAGGGCTTCGATAACCGTGATTTTTACTCCCAGGCAGGAGTACATGTGGGCAAATTCCAACCCGATGACTCCGCCTCCGATAATGAGCATGTCCTGCGGCAGTTCCTCCAGCTCCAGGGCGTGAGTGCTGTCAAGGACCGTCACACCGTCCGCCTTCAGAAACGGCAGATCTTTGGAATGAGAGCCAGGGCTTAGAATGACATAATCAGGAGACAGTTCTTTGATCAATCCGGAACCTTCCTGCACACGGACTGCGCGGTTACCGAGAAGAGTGGCGTCACCATGAAGCACATCAACTTTATAGGAATGTAAAAGTTTCTCGATTCCTGAACGCAGGCTTTCAACCACACGGTTTTTGCGCTGATGCATGAGAGCAGCATCAAAGCGGACTGCATCAGCAGTCACACCGAAAGACGAGCTGTTTTTCATACGGTTGTAAAGCCTGGCTCCTGCGATAAGCGCCTTTGTAGGAATGCAGCCCCGGTTCAGGCAGGTGCCGCCAAGAGATTCTCGTTCGACAAGGGTAACTGCATGGCCTCTGCGCGCAGCGCACAAGGCAGCAACATATCCGCCGGGTCCGCCTCCGACTACAACGATCATGGGCATGGGTTGGGTCCTGCTATTCTTTTTCCGGCGGGGTGCAATCGCCGGAAAAGGTCAGTTTAAGACAGTAAAAAAGCACACCTGAGATCACACTCCACGAGACAATCAAAAGCATCCAGCCTCCGTTACTCATGTTTACTCCTCCCCGGATCGAGTTTTTAGCAGCCAGGCGAAAATTAGAAGTACAACCAGCATTACAATTCTTGAAGCCCACACTACCGGGTCACCGGCCTTGGCGATTTTCGGAAGTTCTGTAACCAGCCAGCCTCCCAGAATAGCAATGATGAATAGCGGAGACAGGTATTTGATGACCGGCTTGAACAATGAGGGGACGGTGATTTTAGCACCCAGGCAGATCTCTTCGAACCCTTTTTCAATGCCGATGACCCAGCCAAACAGAATGATCTCGATTAGCGCTGCTGCAACGATAAAAAACTGTCCGGCCCAGTAATCCATTTCGTCAAGAAATCCCCTGGACAGGAACATTATCACAGGGATTGAATAAATGGCAGTGACTACTCCCAGCCATACAGCAGCCTGCCTGCGGTCAAGCCGGAGTCTTTTTTCCAGAAAGGCCATAACCGGCTGGCCCAGGGAAACCGATGAAGTGAGTCCGGCGAAAAAAAGCAGGATAAACCAGATAAAACCGAAAAAGCGGCCGCCCTCCATTTTCTGGAAAATGACGGGAAGGGTATTGAATCCAAGGCTGACCGCTCCGGTGCTGGCAATTTCTTTTGTCTCTGCGATGCCGAAAAACACCACTGCTGCCGGAATGGCAATGCTTGCGCCCAGGATCACTTCCGCGAATTCATTGACAAAAGAACTGGTCAGCCCTGACAGAGCAATATCTTCGTCGCGCTTCAGATATGATGCGTATGCTTGAATCACGCCGAATCCCAGGGACAGGGTGAAAAAAATCTGGCCGGCGGCAGCCAGCCAGACCTTCGGGTTTTTCAGAGCCGAAAAATCTGGATTCCACAGAAAGCCGAATCCTTTCTCAACTCCGGGAAGAGTCAGAACTCTGGCTACCATTATTACCCCCAGCACTAAAAGCACGGGCATGACTGTTTTGCAGAGTTTTTCGATACCCTCGGAAATGCCGGCCGCCAGGACATGAAGATTGATAAGCAGAGTGATGACAAAAAATAGTACTGCCGGCAGGATATTGGAAAAAAATGCGGTTTGTTCGATGCCGACATAGCTTTTCCAGAAAGTCCATATGCTCGCCGATTCCAGGCCCCAGTATTTGCCTGATGCGGAAAAAAAAGCATAGGCCAGGCACCAGGACTCAATGTAAGTGTAGTAAACAAAAACAATGAAGGGCAGAAAAAGGCCCAGCACTCCGAGATACTTGTAAAAGGGTTTTTTTAAGAGTTTCTGGTAGATTTCAGGCAGTGAGTGAGCGTCATGAACGCCCCCCATACGACCCAGAGCCCATTCCACCCACATCAGTGGAATGCCGAGAAAGATCAGGGCAATAAAATATGGGATCAGAAATGCGCCGCCACCGTTTTGCGCAGCCTGCTGCGGAAAACGCAGGAAATTCCCCAGTCCGATGGCGCTGCCGGCAACTGCCAGTATGATTCCGATTTTGCTGTTCCAGGTCTCCTTTTTCATGTAGCATCCTCCTCAAGGACATGCCTGTTTTTAAGTGCTTCACCAAGTGTTTTTGGGTCGCAGAATTCCAGGTTGGCTCCGACCGGCAGGCCAAAGGCCAGTCTGGTAACTGTCAGATGAGGGAACGAAGACTTCAGAATGCCGTGCAGGTAATGCATGGTCATCTCCCCCTCGGTTTCAGGGTTAAGGGCCAGGATGACCTCCCTGACACCGGAATGGATGCGCGTGAGAAGGGAGGCGATGTTCAGATTTTCCGGTCCGACCCCGCGCAGAGGGCGGATTGTGCCACCCAGTATGTGAAAAAGTCCTTTGTATCCGCAGTCATCGATTCCCAGCACATCGCTGAAGATCTCAACAACGCAGATCGTGGAACTGTCCCTGTTCTGATCCCCGCAAAGCGGGCATGTTAGATTCCTCAGAAAAAAGTGGCAGGTGCTGCAGCAGCGAACTTCTTCCGGCAGGGAAGAAATCATGCCTGCGAGTTTTATCTGATCCGTGGCCGGAAGATTGAGCAGATGTATGAGAATCCGCCTGCCGCTTCGCGCGCCGATCCCGGGGAGGGATGACACGAATTCCTGAAGCATGGACAGTTTTGGCGGGAGCAGTTCCCTTTTCATTACCTGATCAGAAAAGTCCGGGCAACGGCATGCCGCCGGAGATTTTTTCCATTTCAAGCTTTGCGGCTTCTTCAACACGGCTATGGGCATCGTTAAAAGCAGCTATGATAAGATCTTCGAGCATTTCTGTTTCTTGAGGATCAACGGTTTCCGGAGAAATTTTCAGGCTGCGCAGAACACCTTTGCCGTTGAGTGTGACTTTGACCATGCCTCCGCCACTAGTGCCTTCGATTTCCAGGTTTTCGAGATCTTCCTGCATCTTCAGCATTTTTCCCTGCATTTTCTGGGCCTGTTTAAGCAAATTTCCCATGTTGCCGCCCTGAAATGGTCCCTTCATTGTGTGCTCCTTTATCCCCTTTTCAGGGTTGATTGATCACGCTGACGATTTCTCCCCCGAATAGTTCCAGCGCTTTTTTTACCAGAGGAGGATATTCGCTGGCCGCAGATTTTACCCCGCTGCCCAGTTCGACAGTCAGGCGTGGCTGTTCTCCGAACAAATCTGAAATAGCGTTCTCGATCAGGCTTTTCCTGTCAGGAAGACAGGCGTATTTATATTCAAAGGGGGTAGATAAAACAAGCTTCAGCTCAGTGCTGTCCCAATCGGAAACATGGGCTTGCGAAAGGTTGGCCGCCAGACCGGGATGCGTTTCGCCGATGCGGAAGAGCAGCGCCTGAAAGCGGTCTCCCTCTGGTTCGGATATCGGAGCATTCACGGCAGGAGATTGGGGCTGGAAAACCTTGACAGATTCTGGTTCAGGTGTGTGCGACTGGCATGATGCAGTCACCGGATCCGGGCGCATCTGTCGATCAAGGCAGGAGGCCTTGATCAGGGCAAGATCGAGTACTTGCCGGGGATAAGGATGCCAGCGCAATTTTTCCAGGGCATTAATCAGACATTCCATCAGGCGCAAGTTTAGGGTAGCGCTCTGGCCTTGCAGCAGAAGCTCTTTCAGGCGTTCAACCATGCTGTGCAGCAGAAAGCTGACTGAAGCTCCGCTGTCCATCAGATGGTCCAGAGCATGGCACAGGCCGGTCAGGTCTCCTGATGCGACAAGGCTGAATAAAAGATCGCTTGTGTCTGGCGGAAGAATTCCGAGAAGATCGTGGAGATCAGCTTTGGTGACTGGGTCTTTTCCGATGTAGAACAGCTGCTCCAGCAGGCTTAGCGAATCGCGCAAAGCCCCGTCTGAGATGCGGGCGATAGCCAGAAGGGCATCATAGTCAATCTGGCCGGCATTGTGCGAAGCGCACTCCAGACCCCAGATTTTCTTCAGATAATCGGCGATTTCCGGCGGGGAAACCCTGCGGAAGTTGTGACGCTGACAGCGAGAAATGATGGTTGGTGGAAATTTTTCCGGTTCAGTGGTGGCTAAGATGAAAATTGTATGGGCTGGTGGTTCTTCCAGCATTTTCAGGAAGGCGTTGAACGCTTCCTTGGTCAGCATGTGAGCTTCATCGATGATATAAATCTTGTATCTGCCGAGTTGCGGAGCGAAGATAACCTTGTCGCGCAAGTCGCGGATGTCTTCAACCCTGCGGTTGGAAGCCGCGTCAATTTCGATCATATCCAGAAATGTACCGTTTTCGACAGATTTGCAATTGGCGCACTGCAGACACGGCTCAAAACCCGCCGGGGACAAGCAGTTGATGGCCTTGGTCAGAATGCGGGCAGTAGTGGTTTTTCCGCTTCCCCTTGGGCCACAGAAAAGGTATGCGTGGTTCAGTTCGTGAACCGCAAGAGCATTCTTTAGAACTGTAACCACATGCCCCTGACCAACGAGGGCCGAGAAATTTCTGGGGCGGTATTTCAGATAAAGGCTCATATGGTACTTTCTTGCCAGAGTGGAAAATGCTAATGTATATTTAATATACTTCATTAAGGAAATTGATTTCAAGGCGTGTGACTGAAATGGATTTTATCTCTGAATTTATTCAAAAGAAGAAACTGGGCCAGCTTCTGGTGGAAAAGGGTCTTGTCCAGGAAGAACAATTGGTCCAGTGTCTTCAGGAACAGGCGCAGACCAAGGAATTCCTGGGCGAACTTTTAGTCCGCAAGGGATTCATTAATGAAGAAGTGCTGTACAAGACTCTGGCCGAGCAGCTTCACGCCAGGTTTCTTTCGTTTGAAGAAGCCGGAAAAGTTTTAGCCAATGTCGACACCCGTGAGCTCAGTCAGGTAATCACCCCGGGTTTTCTCAGGCAGCACAGCCTTTTTGTTCTAAGTTACAGCGGCAGCCAGATCGAGGTTCTGACCTCTGATCCGTTGAACCTGATCCTGCGCGACCAGATCGCCGGAGTGACCAAGCGGGAGGTGGCCTATGCTGTCTGCAGCAAGACCACAGCGCAGAATTTACTGGAAGACAGCAAGAAAAAAGCGCATGATGTCGGCGCCAAGCTGATTGAACAGGCGATTGCCGCACCTGCGGCCGCGGTCGAGCGGTTGTGCGAGCGATGCGGGGACGACATGATTTTCGTGCTGACCGAAATTGCCAAAAAACACAAAGATCCGCTGGCGCGAAGGTCAGCCATCAGGCGCATGAGCGCTTTTCATGCCGGTGCGCTGGTGTTTGTCTTTCAGCAGCTGTTCAAGATCGAACGCGATCCTCAGAACAAGGAAATCATCGGAGCCTTTCTGCAGAAGCATCAGAAGGCTTAAAGGCAGCCCTGCCGGGTTATTGGCCGGCTATCCGTTAATCCCAGACCACTCCATCCACCCCGTCAATTCCCAGCCCCGGCTTGTCCAGAACAGACAGGCGCGATCCGTCAATCGTGATGCCGCCCCGCACAGGGTCTTCTGAGCAGAGAATCGGGCTGTCCAGGTCACAGGCGGTGATTACGCTCCTGCCGCAGGCCAGATGCGCTGCAGCTGTTACGCTCAGTTTGGACTCCATCATGCATCCCATGAAGCACGGGACAGAGTGAATTTCCGCGATAGCGCAGATTTTGAGGGCATTGGCCAGCCCGCCGGTTTTCATCAGTTTGATGTTGATCATGTCTGCGGCCCGAAGAGCGATGAGCTCAGATGCATCAGCCGGCGAAAACACACTTTCATCAGCCAGCACCGGAGTGGCGACACTGTCGCGCACATGTTTCAGGCCTGCGAAATCATGGGCCGGCACCGGCTGCTCCACCAGCTCAATATCCGGGTCAGCCGCTTCCAGGATCTTCATGATCCGCACAGCCTCTTTGGCGGACCATCCCTGATTGGCGTCCAGGCGCAGTATGGCGCTCTTCCCTGCTGCTGCGCGAACCGCAGCCATGCGTTCGATGTCCAGGGCCGGATTAAGGCCGACCTTGATCTTCAGGATTCTGAACCCCCGCGCAACAGCATCTTTAGCGTCAGCTGCCATCTCCTCAGGGCTGTTGACGCTGATCGTCAGGTCGGTTTCCACTGTGTTGCGGAATCCGCCGAACAGCCGGTAAAGAGGAATATTGTGCATTTTCCCGAAAAGGTCGTAAACAGCCATATCAACAGCTGCCTTGGCACTGGTGTTCTTCACGCACGAAGAACTGAGGGCTTTCTGAATTACTTCAAGATTTTCCACAGCCAGGCCCTTGAGTCTGGGAAAGATATACTCGCTAATCGCGCCGCGGATGCTGCCCAGGGAATCCCCGGTGATTGCGCCTGTGGGCGGGGCTTCTCCCCAGCCGTTCAGGCCGGTGTCCGTTTCCACTGAAACGATGAGAGTGCTGAGGCGTTCCACTGTGCGCAGCGCGGTTTTAAACGGCTTATGCAGAGGTACGGTTAAAAGCCCTGTTCTGATCCCGGTAATGAGCATATCACTGCCTCCCAGAAACAAATTTCGATTATTCGAGAATGAACTCTCTGGCAGTGTAAAGCCCCTCCATGTAAGTCCTGCCGTCAGTCAGAAAAGTCCTGAGCAGAGGAGTGACAAACACACCGCGGAATTTGTGGTTCTGAAGCGTTTCATCCGGTCCGGGGACATTCAGACTGGAAAAATCGTGGATAATGTAATAGTCATCCTGGTATTTTCCAAGATAGAGCATGGCGTGACCGCTCATATAAACAGGAGTGCATGGTTTGAGCGTGTCGAACAGGCGCTTCCGGGCATCGAGCGTCATTTCTTGAGGCATGTTGTGCATGATACCTGCAGCAAGTTTTCCCTGTTCGCCTGAATTGCGCGGAATCAGAAGCCCAAAGCAGCGGAAAATATCCGTCAGGAACGAGGTGCAGTCCCTGGTGTTGAACATGCCGCCCCAGCCATAACGCTGTCCCAGGAATTTGAAGGCCTGGTGCGTGATGCTGGAACTGGTCAGCGGGAGAAAACCAACCCGGATGTCGTCAGATCTGGAAATGAGGCCCATGCGCCATTCCAGTCTGCCCGTGCTGTCCCGGTCCGGCAGCCAGACCACGAAATTACCGGCAGGGTTTCTGCCGCTGATTTCCTGAGGCACTTCAGAAGGATGGACTAAGGGGATGGAAACACCCATATCCAGCTGCATTTCAGAAATGCCGGGTATAAGAGGATTGAAATCAGTGAAAACCTTTTTTCCGGTTACGACTAAGAAATTTTCTGATCCTGTGCGGGAAAAGAGAGTTTTTTTATCTGTCAGAGCCACATCTTCAGCCGGAACCCAGGCCGCATAAAAATAGCACTGGACAAACAGCCATTTTCCGTCCGCACTTTGATGAAGAACTGCTAATGGTTCGAGCGGATAGAGCGCGGTTTCCATAAAACGGTCGAACTCGAAATCAGCTGGTTCGGAAAAAATGCGGTCTGCAGTCGGAAAAGTGCGCATCTCTGTCCGGCGTACGGTAATGCCCCAACTGGTCTGAACTGTTTCCTGAATGCGGTTTAAAGACAGGTTGTTCTGCAGGGATGAAAAGTATTTCTGGGACACAAGGCTGCCGTTTTTGAAACGAGGGGCTTTGGGAATAACACTGACCCCTGAAATCATTTCCCTGACCAGACTCCCTGAAACGACCAGAGGGAGGTGAACAAGATCCTTCATCGGTTTGCAGCTGCGGAAATTTTTCCTGTTGTAACGCCCGATCTCTCCAGGGGACATGATTTCCACATCAGGCTGATCCATGCGGCTGATCCAGAACTGTGGATTCAGCATATTGTAACTGAGCCCGGGAACAAGCAGGGGGAACCGGTCAAAAGATTCGCCGGAAAAGGCTGTAGCGCCGAGCGCGAGAAGAGTTGTCATGAAGAGCATACGCATTGATCCCTCCTGTCGGATCAGATAATGGAAAGAATTTTACCGACCAGAAGCCCTCCACCTGTGCCAACGACATATCCCATCAATCCCATCAGCACGCCGATCGGAATCAGCACTTCGCTGTAAGCCGCAGCAAGAATCGGTGCTGATGCCACGCCGCCGATGTTGGCCAGGCTGGCTACTCCGCAGGTAAACAGGTCGAGCCGGAACAGTCTGGCGATCAGCGCCAGAATGGCGGCGTGGATGGCCAGGATCATGAAACCTGAAAAGATGTATAGCGGGGCCTGTGTCAGTTCGGCGAAATTAGCCCTTGAACCGATCAGGCCGACAATTGCGTAAAGAAGAAGACTGGCCATTTGTGAAGTGCCTGGGATCTGGCCGAGCGGCGTCATGGCGCAGGCGGTCCCGGCAACTGTGACAATGATTACCGCCCATGTGGAAGTGGAGATAAAGCTGGAGGTGGGCAGAAATGCCGCCAGGTTTTGAGAGGAGGCGGCAACAAAAAAACTGACTCCAACAAGCAGAATCAGATGCTGGAATTCCATCTTTTCGTCTGATGCGTTCCGGCCGCTTGCAAGCCTGCCGCCGATTTCATCGATCATTGCTGTGTCCGCGCCAGTCCATTTGTTGAAGGTTCCTGCAAACGGGACAAACGATAAGAGAAGCATAACCCAGATGGCGTAGTCTATCGAATCAATGAGCAGAGTGTATCCCATCTGCGAGTCAGTAACCCCTAATGCCCCTTGTACAGCCACCATGTTTCCTGTGCCGCCGATCCAGCTGCCGCAAAGAGCGGCGAAGGCTTTCCAGGTATCTGGCGGATAAAAACTCTTGAGCAGGGCATATGTGACAATGAAACCCAAACAGATGCTGAGGGTAGCTGAAAAAAAGCCGAGAATCATCCGCGGGCCGAGCTTGGCGATCTGACGCAGGTCGCAACGCAGGAGCATTAAAAAAATCATTACAGGCAGCAGGTTGTTTTTCAGAAGGGAATAGTACAGAGTGACTTCCTGCGATTTTTGCCACAAACCCATGCTGGAGCAGAGCATGACAATGAAGTAAAGCATGACAATGCCCGGCACATTCTTAAAAAAGGATTGGTAGCGTTTGTCAAGCTGCACAATAACCGCAGCCAGAAAAAGGATGACCGCCAGATAGGTAAATCCGTTTGTGATCATGTATTCCTCCGAGCAGGGTATGAACTAAAGGGTATCAGAAAACCCGGGAGGTAAAAAGAAGAATAATCCGGTCAGACAGAATCAAAGTAATTACCGGTAAAACAGGCATAACAGAAGTCATCCGGGCATTCCTGACATGATCGAAGTTTGTCGATTTCCAGGTAGGCCACACTGTCCGCGCCGATGAACTTTTTGATGCCGTCTATGTCATAGTTGGCTGCCAGAAGTTTATTCCGGTCCGGTGTGTCAATGCCGTAGATGCAGGGAAAACATACCGGGGGGGACGCAAAGCGCAGGTGGACGGACTTGGCCCCGAAATCCTTCAGCAGCTTAACGATCAGCCTGCAGGTTGTGCCTCGTACAAGGGAGTCATCGATTACTATCAGGTCGCGTTTGTTGACAACAGGAAAAACAGGATTGAGCTTGACTTTGACCGCCATTTCACGCTGATCCTGCAAGGGGTGGATAAAGCTGCGTCCTATGTAATGATTTCGTGTAAAACCTCGTTCATATGGAATCCCCGAGGCATCGCTGTATCCTAAAGCTGCCGGGATGCCCGAATCAGGGACGGCAATGACGAAATCGGCTCGCAGGCCTTTGTCGGATTGTGCCAGGGCCTGGC
Organism: Candidatus Wallbacteria bacterium; assembly: GCA_028711905.1. Classification (GTDB taxonomy): domain Bacteria; phylum Muiribacteriota; class JAQTZZ01; order JAQTZZ01; family JAQTZZ01; genus JAQTRI01. The sequence goes on from JAQTRI010000002.1 coordinate 19,708, forward strand.
CCATGCGCTTTCTGGCCATGTGCACATTGGTGCCGAAATGGAAGCTGTCAGGCCGGGAAAAGTAAATCAGTTCAAAAACACACTGACGGGAAGGACCTGGTAAATCGAGATTTGAGCAGGAAATATTTCCGTTTTCTATGACCACTATCTCTCCGGGAGCGATCTCGCGCACAAAAGAGGCTCTGATGATATCCAGGGCGCATGTTTCCGAAGCTACAACCCAGTCGTCATCCTTTTTCCCGAGCACGAGTGGGCGTACTCCATGGGGATCGCGAACTGCGATCAGACGGTTTTTGACCAGGATCAGGAGTGAAAATGCCCCGCGCAGACGGGAAAGGGCTTCTTTTAAGTCTCTGATAAGGTCACCGGTCTGTGTTCTGGCTATCAGATTGAGAATCACCTCCGTGTCAGCCTTGGTCTGGAAGGTCATGCCTTCTTTTTTCAGCTGCAGACGCAACTCACCGGCATTGGTGATATTGCCGTTGTGGGCAAGGGATATGAAGTCCGTGTAGGGCTTGGATACTTCTGCCGACAAGGGCTGAGCGTCTGAGATGCAGGATGTGCCGGCCGTAGAATATCGGACATGTCCGATTCCGCGATATCCCTTCATAGAGCCGAGGTTTTCCCCTCCGAGCGCCTGGGAGACAAGCCCCATTTTTTTTACAAGCTGCAGTTCGCCGTTGTTTTCAAGAGCTATGCCGCAGCTTTCCTGACCTCTGTGCTGCAAGGCGAACAAACCGTAATAGATCATACTGGCTGTCATAGCCGGATCGCAGCTGGAATAACCGAAAACGCCACAGTGATCTTTCATTTCACGGTAAAACATCTCAACTCCGGAGAGGCTTTGAAATAATGACCGAGCAAATTTTCGAGGTCAAGGTCAATGCCGTTAATCTTGAAAACCGGATTTTTGACTATGGATCCGATGCGGCGCACAGGCAGGCCTTGATCCTTTGCAGATGAGATAAAGCGTGCTGTCGCTTCATTTTTCACCAGCAGCAGAACCCGGCCTGGAAGTTCGCTGAAAACCACGCCTGTGGATGAAAAAGCCTGTTGATCATTGATCTCGATGCCGAGACCATTGCACAGGGCGATCCATTCCAGCAGGGAGTAAATAATGCCTCCATCGGAAATGTCGTGGGCGGCATGAATGAAGCCGTTTTTGTGGCAGTCCAGGACTAAGGCCTGCAGCCTTTTGACTGCTTCCAGATCGATGCTGAAATCTCCGCCGGGGGTTTGGTGGAAATGGCGCAGATAAACAGATCCGGCCAGGTTTTCGCAAAGCTCGCCGGCCAGAAAAATGCTTGCAGGAACGATTTCCGCCTGGCGGATCGAACCCTGCACCAGGCCGGCCAGACCAATGACAGGAGTGGGGTGGATCGAGCTGTCGCCGAAATCATTATAAAAACTGACATTGCCGCCGGTAACCGGAATGTCGAAGAAGAGGCACGACTCCCTCATGCCGCGGATCACCTCGGAAAATTCCCACATCACTTCAGGTTTTTCAGGAGAACCGAAATTCAGGCAATTGGTAAGTCCCAGGGGATATGCATTGACACAAGCCTGATTGATGACAGCTTCGGCAATGACAGCCCTGATTCCTTCGAACGGATTGATATAGCAGAGACGGGCCTGACTTTCAAGGTTGAGAGCGACTGCTGAGGATGAACCCTTGATGCGCAGCACTGCTGCGTCTGCACCGGGTCCGATTACAGTATCTGTCCCGACCTGGAAGTCATACTTGTGAAAGACCTGTCCGGCGTATCTCAGGCAGGGGGACAGAGCTATCATTTCGCTGAATTGGACTAAAGGATCGGATTTCAGAGATTCTGGAGGCAGTGAGAATATACGCGCCGGACGCGGGGTGACTGGACGCTGGTAAACCGGTGGTTCCAGCGCTGTAAGAGGAAAACGGGCGGCAACCTGCCCGTGGTGCATCACTATCAGTTCTTCGTCAGCGATCACTTCTCCGATTACGGCAAAATTCAAATCCCATTTTTCAAAGATGACCCTGACAGCGTCTTCAGTTCCCTTGCGTGCGACCAGAAGCATGCGCTCCTGTGATTCGGAGAGCATGATTTCATAGGCTGACATGTTTTCTTCCCGCTGAGGGACCAGATCCAGGTTCATCCTGATCCCTGTGCCACTGCGTGAGGCCATTTCTGTCGAGGAAGAGGTCAACCCGGCTGCACCCATGTCCTGAATGCCGATGACATAATCGGTTTCGAACAGTTCAAGGCATGCTTCCAGCAGCAGCTTTTCGCTGAATGGATCGCCGACCTGCACCGCCGGTCTGTCATTGTCGCTGTTTTCATCCAGGCGGTCTGATGCGAAAGTGGCGCCGTGAATGCCATCCCTGCCGGTTTTCGATCCGACATAAATCACCGGGTTACCGGCACCTGAAGCCAGACCCCGGCGGATGCGGTCTTTTTTCACCAGCCCGGCGGTAAAGGCATTGACCAGCGGATTGCGGGAATAAATGTCATCGAACTTGGTTTCTCCGCCGACAGTCGGGACCCCCATGCAGTTGCCGTACCATGAAATGCCGGCTACAACGCGTTCGAAAAGATAGGCATTCTTCTGATTGTGGTCAGGACTGCCGAAATGAAGGGAATCCAGAATGGCGACCGGTCTTGCTCCCATGGTGAAAACATCGCGCAGGATGCCGCCGACACCTGTGGCAGCGCCCTGATACGGTTCTACATATGAAGGGTGATTGTGACTCTCGATTTTGAAAGCCAGAGCGTTCTGTCCGTCCCCCAGGTCGACGATTCCGGCGTTTTCGCCCGGCCCCTGCAATACGGCAGGACCGGTTACCGGAAGGGTTTTCAGCAGGGCTTTGGAACTTTTATATGAACAGTGCTCAGACCACATGACAGAGAAAACACCCAGCTCGACATCGTTGGGTTCTCTGCCGAGTCGCCTGACGATTTCGTTGTATTCATCCATCTTGAGGTTCATCAGTTCGACTTCCTGACAGGTTCTCAATTCATACCTCCGGCCGCTGATTGTTCAAGAGATGACAGAAGAGATGCGAAAATCTCGCGTCCGGCTGTGCTTCCCAGGAGATTTTCCACTGCCCGTTCCGGATGTGGCATCATACCCAGAACATTTTTTTGCTTGTTGAAAATTCCCGCGATATCAGCAGTGGATCCGTTCGGGTTACAGCCTTCTGCATACACTCCGTCCGGTCCGCAATAGCGGAACGCGATCTGGCTGTTACGCTCCATGTCCGCCAGTTCTTCTCCTGATACCTGATAATTACCCTCATAATGGGCGATCGGCATTTTCAGGGGACCTCCGATGGCACTGGTGAACGGGGTGGAAGTGTTGTCGCAACGCAGAAAAACATCGTGGCAGCGGAAATTGAGGGTGCGGTTGATAAGCAGGGCTCCCGGCAGCAGACCGCTTTCGGTCAGGATCTGGAAGCCATTGCAGATACCAAGAACTAAGCCGCCATTGTCGGCGAATTTTCTGACGGCAGACATGACTGGTGAGTGTGAGGCGATGGAACCGCATCTCAGGTAATCACCAAAGGAAAACCCTCCAGGAACGATGACAAGCCTGATTTCCGGATCCAGTCTGCTTTCCTTGTGCCACAGGAAGCAGGGGTCAAACCCTGTCTGTTCCAAGCCATAAAAGGCGTCTCTCTCACAATTGGAACCGGGAAAAAGCAATATCGCCGCTCTGGGCTTCATGAGGCCGGCCTCACTGAAACGCGGAAATCCTCGATTACAGTGTTGGACAAAAGGTCGCGACACATTTTTTCGGCGTCTCTTCTGGCCTCGTCCTCGCTGGCCGATGACAGGCTGAGCTGAAAGTACTTGCCGGTTCTGACCCGGTCGAGGCTGGAAAAACCGAGCTTTTTCAAAGTGTTTTCAATCACTACACCCTGCGGGTCCTGGATGGATGGCCGCAAGTAAACAAAAACCTCCGCCAGATACATGTAGCCTCCTTTAGACTTTAGAGGAGATCAGCAACTGGTTGGGGGCAACCGGCGGATATTACCTGCTACCCGATGCCTGTTACTGTTTTCCGTCAGGTATGAATTAACCACAGGCCGGGAACTTAGTCAAACGCCCTTGCGTAAATTGTGTCAATGTGCCTGAGGTAATGGGCCAGATCCGTGATTTCCGAAAGTTCGGCCTCACTGATCAGAGAAGAAATCTTTCCGTGTTCCCTTACTGCCTGGCTGAAGCCGATGCTTTCTTTGTATAGCCTGTGTGTAACCTCCTGTACAAGGGGGTAAGCTTCTTCGCGGGACATGCTTCGCTGCTCAACCAGGAACAGCAGCAGGCGCTGGGAAAAAAAGGCATCTCCGAGCAGGTGCAGGTCGAGATCAACCCGGTCCTCGTTTACGCTCAGATCCTCCAGTACGCCTTGCATAAGGCTGAGACCATAATATGCCAGGCAACTGGCGTCAGGAATGATAACCCGTTCAACTGATGAATGAGAAATGTCCCGCTCGTGCCAGAGCGGGATGTTTTCCAGGGCCGGAGCTAAGTAACTGCGCAGCAGGCGAGAAATGCCGCAGATCCTCTCGCAGATGATGGGGTTACGCTTATGGGGCATGGCTGATGATCCTTTCTGGCCTCGACCGAAAGGTTCCTCCATTTCCCTGAGTTCGCTGCGCTGAAGGTGGCGGATTTCAGTAGCGATTTTTTCCAGCGTGGCGCCGATCAGAGCCAGAATGTAAAAGTAATCGGCTATGCGGTCGCGCTGGATGACCTGGGTTGTCAGGGGGCAGGGAGAAAGCCCGAGCAGAGACAGTGCGCGTTGCTCAAGGGCCGGATCGCTCTGGCTGTATGTTCCGACCGCGCCTGACAGTTTTCCCACGCCCAGTCTGGGACGAATCTGGCTGATTCTTTCAGAGTGTCTGCGTAATTCGTGATAATAGAGCAGAAATTTCAGTCCGATGGTGATTGGTTCGGCGTGGATGCCGTGGGTTCTGCCGATGGCAGGGAGATCTTTGTATTTGAGTGAAAGTCTTTTTGTTGCTAAAGTAACATGATCGAGACGGTCGCAGATCAGGTCGAGTGCCTGAGTGATTTGCAGCACAAGGGCTGTATCCACAATGTCCGATGAAGTCAGCCCGAGGTGCAGGAAACGGGCAGAGGGACCGATTTCTTCTCCGAGCGATTCCAGAAAAGCGATGACATCGTGATTGGTGCGTTTCTCGATCTCAAGAATTCTGTCCGGACGGATGACCGCCTTAGATCTGATTTCTTCAAGACAATCCGCAGGAGCCCGCCCGGTTTCGCACAGAGCCTGAGTCCAGGCCAGTTCCACTTTCAGCCAGGCCTGGAACCGCGCCTGGTCAGAAAAAACCGCTCTCATTTCCGGGGGAGAATATCTGTCGATCATTTTGCCTCCTGGGGGTTTACCCGGTTTTCAACAGGATTATACAGCAGAAGCAGGGATCTTCACCAGAATGATTCACAGAAGTTTTGTTACAAGGCGGGGAATGGGTTATAATGATAGTAAGAAAACCCGGTCTTCGGGTATTGTTGTATTGGAGGAGGTCCGCCGATGAAGGGCTTGTGTTGTCTGTGCGTGCTGTCGGCATTAATGCTGGTATCAATACCGCTTTACAGTTCCGGGGGGGAGGATGTCTCCCAGAAGATCATGGACGCTTTTGAGGCCTTTGACACTGAGGAGGACACCAGGGAACAGGAAGCCGGGCCTGACATCAATATCAATTACGAACAGGTCAAGGAATACATCCGCAAGGCAGATTTTTATTACGGTGAAGCCAGGGGAACGCGAAGATATTCCCGAAGCTATTACACAAAAGCGATCGATCTTTACCAGAGTGTATTGACCGTGGATCCTCAGAACGATTATGTCCTGTATCAGCTGGGCAGTGCTTTTTTTGATTCCGGTGTCAATAAGGACCAGGCGATTCCTCTACTGGAAAAAGCGGTAGCAATTAATCCCAATGTGGCAATTTACTGGAACAATCTCGGATTCATGCATACCGGAAAGAGTAATCTTACCAGATCTACAGAGTGCTATCTCAAAGCGATAGCTCTTGACGAATTTTTTGATCTTCCTTATAAAAATGCGGGTATTGATTTTTTGAATATGGGAAAGATCAAGACTGCAAAAAAATACCTGGATGAATTCGTGATTATCACCAAACGGGTATTGGAGCGGGAACAAGTGGAAGCGATTCTGAAAAATATTGACGGATATATCGATCAGGAAGAAGAAGAAGAAAAAAAGAAAAAGGCTGAGGAAAGCAAAAAGTCCGGAAAATGAGCGCAGCCGTGTTTCACATGATCAATCAACAGGCAGCCGCAGTATCTGCGGTTCTGTTGATGATTTTTTCAGCTACTTCTCTTTGCGCAGGACCCCTTGAGCAGGAACTGCGGGAAGCTGTAAGAAGCAGAAACATTCCGAGAATCAGGGAACTGGTGGTTGCCGGGGCTGATATCAACGCCTCTGACAGCAGCGGGAAAACCCCGATCCTGATCGCCATTGACAACGGTTACAGTGATATTGTCAGGTATCTTCTAAAAGTCGGGGCCGGTTATCCGGAAAAAACCGGATTATACGCTGATGCCGAGGTTGTCAGAAATTCATGCTGGGTAAACTGCCGGAAGATAGAAACAGCTATTCTAATGCATAATCAGTTGGCGGTGTACTGTGAAGTCATACTACTGGAATATGATCTGGAGCGGGACGAATTTGTTGAAACAGAGATCACTGAGTCTATTCTTGAGCGGTTCCTGAAATTTCTTCCAGAGCAGAGGATGCCGGGATGCCAGTCAGGCGGAGAATATGTTATGTATCCAAAGCGCAAGAGCTATACTGCAACCACCTCTTTGCCTGATATCGGTGTTTACTGTACTGTACACGGATTGCCCCAGATGGGTGTTGAAAGTTTCAGAAGCGTGCGGCCGACCAATCCGGATCTGCTGATTGAGAAATTTGTTCTTCATTGATTCATGGTTGAAACAAATTGCAGGTCAACGAAAAATCCAACAGCTTTGCACTATCTCCGTCTTTGACTTTCATCAGTCGACAATTTAAAATAGGTCATTATGGGGCGGGAAAACAATCAGGCACCTGGACTGGTACGGGCGAGAAAAATACCTTTTTATCATAGTCTTAAATTCAAAACCCTGGCTGGGATTTTTGCGCTTTCTATTCTGCCGCTGGCCATTCTCGGGTTTTATTCTTTGAATACTCTGTCCTTAGCTACGCGGGATCTTCTGATCAAGGCTAACCTGCAGGCTATTCAGCAGGTCAAGATCGAGGTAGACAATTTTGTCCGCCACTATGTTGATCTGATTAATGTTCTGAAGAACGACCGCAGGCTGGGGGCGGCTTCCGGGGAGACGATCGACAGCATGCTGAAAAGCATGGACGATGAGTTCGAGTTTCTGGACGCGCTGGTTCTGCTGCAGCCTGATGGAACCATGATTGCGCGGTCAGGTGGTGAAGCAGGGATGGTCGGTGAAGCCGAGCGGAAGGCTCTGGAAAACCCTGACGAGGTCTATGTCGCAGAAGGCAGGTTTCTGATCAGGCAGCCGCTTAGTGGTGAGCCTGGATCTCCCCTGCTGATTTCCACGGTATCTTTTTTTGAACTGCGCAAGCAGCTGGATCGTGTTTCACAGGGCACGACCTTTAACATATGTCTGACAACCGCTGACGGTATCAATGTTCTGCAGCAGAAAGATTTTCCGGCGACTCTTGTCAAACGGCTGATCAGTTCCCCGTATGGGGCTTATGATTATATCCAGGGGGGAATCCCGCAGGTGGCTGTTGTCCTCCCGGTTTTGCGCTATGGCTTGAAAGTGGTGGTCACTCAGAACACAGTGGAGATGTATTCTCTGGTCGCTTCGGCCAGGCGCACGATTTTCAGCACTATCGCGGTGGCTGGGGTACTGGCTTTGATTTACGGCATAATTTTCAGCCTTCAGCTTTCCCTGCCCATTATTACTATTGCCGACAAAGCCAATGAAATTTCTGAAGGCAACCTGTCTGTGAGGGTCAATCTCAAGCGCAGTGACGAAATCGGGTTCCTGGCATATTGCTTCAACAACATGGCGACACAGATCCTGAAGAAAATTTTCGAACTCAGTGCCCTGTTCCAGATTTCGCAGATCATCAGTCACGCCTCCAGTTATCAGGAGGTACTGGACAAGATCCTGGTTCAGCTGATCAAGCTTTTCGGTGCGCGGCGGGGCTCCATTATGCTCCTTTCCGATAAGAAAGACACGCTCAGGCTCAAGAGCGTCAAAATCTACCGTCCTGAAGATGGATCGATTGTTGGCGGAGATCTGCAGGAACAGATTGAAATGCGTTGCGGGGAAGGCATTGCCGGCCATGTTGTCAAGTCTGGTATCCCTGTTCTGAGCATTGACTGCGAAAATGATCCGAGATTCAAAAAATACATAGGCAGTTCCGGTATGAAAGCGCCCAAGTCGCTGATTTCGGTTCCCCTGATTGTCAAAGACAAACCATTTGGAGTGATCAATCTTTCTGACCGCAAGGATGACACCAGTTTTACTACAGGAGATATGGAACTGCTTTTGACTATTTCGACACAAATGGCTATTTCTCTCGATAATTCCAAGCTTTATGAGATGGCCATCAGGGACGGTCTGACCGGCCTGTTCATTTATCGTTATTTTCAGATCCGCCTCGAGGAAGAGCTTATCCGTTCGCGCCGCTATGAAGATCCGCTGGCTCTCATGATGATCGATGTCGACTTTTTCAAGAAATTCAACGACCAGTATGGTCATCAGCAGGGAGACATTGTTCTGAGGGAGACGGCTCAGCTGATACAGATGACTGTGCGTTCCATAGATGTTGTATGCAGGTATGGGGGTGAGGAGTTCGTTGTCATCCTTCCCAACACCACTTCGGAACAGGCACTGATTCTTGCAGAGCGCCTCAGGCATAAGGTGGAAGAGTATCCATTCCCCGGGCAGGAGAATAATCTGAAGGTGACTATCAGCATCGGTCTGGCCGAGTTCCCGCGAATGGCTTCAGACAAGGGAGAATTCATCAACAGGGCTGATATCGCTCTTTACGAAAGCAAGAAACAGGGACGCAACAGATGCACGGTTTTTTCCGGAGAAATGAAATCTACAGGAGCGGCAAGTGAATAAAGGTGTGTGCTGGATTTTTGCCGGAGTATTGTTTCTGTCCTTCTGCTGCAGAGCGGAAGAGCCGGTCTCCCCTGTTCTTTCAAAACGGTTTTACAGCATAGGCACCGCCAGTATCGGCGGTACTTATTATCCACTGGGAATTGCGTTCAGCAAGCTGTTCAACTCCAATTTCTCTGATCTGCTGACACTTGTTGAACCGACATTTGGTTCAGTGGCCAATGTTTTTTACATTGAATCCGGAGATCTGGACTTCGCATTTGTTCAAAGCGATGTGATGCACGATGCTGTGAGTGGAATCGGGAACTTTTCACGCCGTAAATCAAAACATCTCAAGGCCGTCATCTCTCTTTATCCCGAAATCGTGCATGTTGTGGTTCACGCTGATTCCGGAATCCATCGGCTGGAAGACCTGAGCGGCCGCACTGTTGTGCCTGGGGCTAAGGGCAGCGGATCAGCAGTCAATGCGGAGTTTCTCCTGAAAAACCTGTTCCGCGATGAGGAATATACAACAGTCTATATGGACTTTACCAAGGCAGTGGACGCATTGAACAACAAGGCGGTAGACGCTGTGTTCTGGACCGGAGGAATTCCGGGCGAGGCCATAGAAATGCTGGCCCGCAAGACGCCTGTCAGGGTTCTTTCTTTTACGGACGACAAGCTGCACAGCATCACATCGAAATATTCGTTCTACTGTGTGGAAACAATTCCTCCGGGCACATACACGGCACAGAATTACGAAGTTCGTTCTCTGGCGCTGCGCGCTGTGCTGGCTGTCCGTGACAATGTGCCTTCAGACCTGGTGGGCCGCATTCTGGAACAGGTTTTTCAAAACATTGAGTATCTGGCAGCGCTGCATCCTCGAGCCAATGACATCAAGCTGGAAAACGCGCTCAAGGGAATCCAGCCGGAACTGCTGCACGAGGGAGCCAAGAAATATTACTCCAGCAAGGGTTTCTGGTAACTCCTATTTTACTTCCGGTGTTTTCAGGGGGGGTAAAGGGGGGGGTAAAGGGGACGCGTCTCGTCATTTGACATTTGGCTTTTCTATTGAATCTTCCCTGAAACAAAGGTCCGACCAGCCGGTATTTTGCCCGGAACCAGTTGCTGTATGAGCAATTCAGATGGTGAACCGCTTTCGAGATGTTGGCCGAGG
>JAQTRI010000192.1 GCA_028711905.1 Candidatus Wallbacteria bacterium
GTTCTTCCGGGAATCCTGTCCAGAGACCCCACACCTGATGAAACTGCCACTTTCATCTCGACCCCGCAGCTCGTATGGTCAAATTTCACCGAAGGGCTTCATCCTCCGCTTTACTTCGGGTTCATGCTTCTTTACAAAAAGATTTTTCCTTCATCCTTAGCCTGGTTGCGTTTGTTTTCCATGTTGTGCGGGGCTCTTACTCTCCTGCTTTTTCATCGCATGTTCCGCCTGGCAGGCCTGAATACCGCCTGGACGCTGTTCCTGGCTGCAGTTCCAGGATTCATCTTTCTTTCCAGGGAAGCGTCCTGCTATGCTTTTCATATTCTTACAGCAACAGCTGTGCTGTATTTCTACCTTGAATTTCTTAAAGGACGCCATGGTCGCATCCTTTTTTTTCTATGCCTTGCAGCCTGTTACTCATATTACTATCACTTCTTTTTTCTAACTGCTTTACTCATTGATTTCGCTCTGATCCGACGCAGGGCATTACCATGGCGTGCGCTGTTCATCTTCACCGTCCTTCTGATACCGCTGGGAACAATCCTGGCATGGAACCCATTTTTTCATGGAATGGCCGCATCTTCCAACAGCGCTCTTACGATATCGAAACCGGCGGTCGGCGAGTTTCCTGCTCGAGTCATCTCCAGATACATGCTCTTTTTTCCCGGGTATCATTTTATGGGCGCCGAAAAATACGCGGTACTGCCGGCTGGAATCGCCGTTGTCTCTGCTTCAGCGGCATTGTTCCTCATATACGGAAATAACAGCATGTTCCGCGCAGGTGTTCTTTTCGCCGTTCCATGGATTCTTCTTGTGATGTTTTCCCTCGTATCAACAATCAGGCTGAATCGCTACGCCTTTTTTCCTTACCATCTTGCCCCTTTTCTTCCTGCCTCTGTTCTTCTGGCTGCACTAAATACCAGAAATTCGCTGCCCCGTGTGATTACCGCTGTAGTCCTTTTTGCAGCCATGCTGGCGGCTGACGGATTCTACTTTTTCGATGAAACCCTTCCTTTCCAGAACAAGAACGAGCTCTCCAGAATGGTCTCCCTGCTTTCCGCAAAGGATTACTCCCCGACAAACGACCTTCTGTTCGCCTGTCACACCTGGGAGTGGGGCCGTGTCAGCTTCGCCGACCAGTTACGAATCGTTAATCCCGACCTGTCTTTTATCACTCTGGAAGAATTTGCTGATCAAGGCTCAGGCGTTTTTTTCAAGACCGGCAGGATATTCGAGTTCGCCCCCCTGTTTCTGGAAGAGGCACTTCCTTCTCCACCGCCAGACAGGCCTTCAGATCCCCGTTTCCTTGTTTTTTCGACAGTTTCCCGCGCCAGAGAAGCTTTAGCTTTGTCGCACACGCCCTCAGAAGTATTGAGAGCGTGCAGCAGCGGAAGTCTTTACATTTTACGGATTTGGGAGCCGCGAAATTGATTTTTCGTTTCATCCCCGATAAACTGAATCTACTATGAAGCTCCGCGAAATCATTCAACGGATTGATATTCAATTTCCCTTCCTGCTGCAGGAAGAATGGGATAACAGCGGCTTGCAGATCGGTGATCCTGAAGCCGATATCCTGTCCATCATGCTGGCTCTTGATCCTTCCATTCAAGCCATCGCCCAGGCGGCGACCGAAAAATGCAACCTGCTTATCACGCACCACCCTCTTTTTTTTCAGCCTGTCCGCAGCCTTGTGTTCGACAATCCCGCCCGTTGCAAAGTCCGGGATCTGGTAAGCAGTGGAACGGCTCTGCTGGCTTTACATACAAATGTCGATTCAGGCCATGGGGGAATCAACGATTATCTCTCTGCTCTGCTCGGACTCGAAAACACAGTCCCTCTTCTTCCCTCTCACGAAAAATTATTTAAAATCGTGGTTTTTGTTCCACCAGACTATGCTGATGATTTGAAAGATGCCCTGTCTCAAAGCGGAGCTGCTACCATTGGTGCTTATGACAAGTGTTTTTTCAGTGCTGCCGGAGAAGGTTGCTTCAGACCCGGGCCAGGCACCAACCCTTTTATCGTCCAACAGGAGGAATCCACAGTCGTTGCTGAAGTCCGCCTGGAAACAATCTGCCGCGAACGATTTCTTCACAAAAGCCTGTCTGCAATGATCAAGTCCCATCCTTACGAAGAACCTGCTTATGATTTCTTCCAGCTTTCAAATCGAAGCGAGATCGATGGTATCGGAAGATACGGTACACTTGCCGCGCCCTGTTCAGCTGAAACCATCTGCAGTAAACTGTCTGCCGGACCGGGAGCCATTCTTTCACCGGCTCCTGAGCGGATGATTTCCCGGGTCGCTGTCTGTGGTGGTGCCGCTGACCGCAAGATCGTTCAGGCCTGCATTTCAAAAAAGAGTGAATTGTTAGTGTGCGGAGAAATCCGTTATCACGACAGCCTTGAACTGACTGAAAACGGCATAGCCGTAATTTCCCTGGGACACCGGTCCAGTGAGATCTGCTTCATTCCTGTTATCAGCCGGGTGCTTTCCGGATTTTTCCAGGGACCTGTGATAAACTGTAGCGAAACTGCGGAGGGCCGGTGCTTGAAAAACTGACTGTTTTATTGAAAATTCAGCAATTAGACGATAAGGAAAGTGAATTACTCTCCTTGCGGGAAGCCGCGGAACATTCGATTATAGAGTGCAAAAAGCGACTGGATTGTCTGCAGAACAAGCAAAAACAGCATAGTGAGGAACTGTCGGAGCATAGGAAGAAGCTGGCAGTGCTCAACGGTGAGCTCAGGGCAGTTGAGGACAAGATCATAAAAAACAAAGAGAAATCCCAGTCAGTGACCTCTGAGAAGCAGTTGAACGCCATGAATTCTGAGCTTGAGTCTATGAACAATCAAAAATCGCTTCTTGAAGAAGAAATTCTGCTGGGAATGGAGCGTGAGGAATCGCTGTCAGAGATTGAAGAAAAACTCCAAAGCGAACTTAAGGAAGTAACCAATACCTTTTCCGCTGCAGAATTGGATCTTGTCCTCAGCAAACCAGAGTGGGAGCAAAACCTTGCCGAGGTCCGCCGGAATCGTACCCGGGTTGCAGAAAGCGCCGACCGCGTAAGCCTCTCGCTTTATCAGCGCATCAGAACACGCCACGCCTCGGTTGTGGTTCCTGTGCGTGATGGAACATGTGAGGGATGCAGGATCAAGCTTGATCACAACACTGTCAATGACTTGATTAACCAGGACTCCTTGGTGTGCTGCTCAAACTGCAGCAGAATCCTTTTTGTGGAGGAAGTTCTTGACCAAGAATAATTCCAGGTTGCTGGCGGCGGCGACAGTGCTCGCCCTGCTGCTGGGTGCTTCATATTTTTTCTCTCCGTACAGAAAACATCGCCTCCTTTCTGAAGCGCTATCCCCTTATCAATGTACGACCAATCTTTCGGACTTCCTCAACCTGATTACACCGGAACATGGAGAGCGGATCAATGGCCTGATCGGCGAAGCACAACAGAATTCCAGAACCGACTTTCACATCGTGCTTCTTCCAGATACCCTGGGATACAGCGAAAAAGATATACTCGGACATTATTTCCGGACATTTTTTCATAAAAATAAACAAAACTTTCAAGTGTTCCTGCTCCTTTTCCCCAGGCAGGGTATTCTCAGTTTCGAGATTGATCAGCGTCTGCGCTATGCCATTGATGAAACACTGATTGAGCGCTTCTTCAATGATATTCTCGTTGCCTCATTCCGCAAGTCGGAGCTGGAGTACGCAGAGAATCTGAAAGGCCGCGACAATTTGAAATCCCTGCACAGCTCTTCCATCAGTGAAGGAATTTATGATACTCTTTTCGAACTCAACCGCGAGATTCAGAAACAGCTGCCTTCCATAACCGACAGGCTGGAGCAGGAAAAGGGCATCCGTTCCTGGACCAAGGCGCGTTACTGGATGATCTACACCATGATTTTCATTGCCATTTTCGGGCTGATCAATCATTGGCTGAAAACGCACTGTCCGCGCTGCAGCAACAGGATGACCATCACCAGGATCAAGAACCCTGAAGGCATGGAATTCCGGCTTATCAAGTGCTTCAATTGCGGATACATGCGCAGGAGAAAGAGTTTTTGACTGATTTTTTTGGCAGGAAGAACGGGCAGCCGCAGGTCCTCACGGGCCTGAGGAAAGTCCGGGCTTCGTAAGAGCACGGCGCCGGCTAACCACCGGGGGAGGAAACTCTACGGAAAGTGCCACAGAAAACTATACCGCCAGCCCGCAAGGGTTGGTAAGGGTGAAATGGTGAGGTAAGAGCTCACCGGCAGCCGGGTAACCGGCTGGCTGGGTAAACCCCGCCGGAAGAAAGACCAAATAGGGGGACAGGTTGCTCTGCCCCAGGTTCCCGGGTTGGTCGCTGGAGGCGAGGAGTAATTCTCGTCGAAGACAGATGGCTGCCACCGGATCTCCGGTACAGAACCCGGCTTATAGTTCTTCCTGCCTGAATGACCAGAGTCCCTGCTCAGGGACTCTTTTTCTTTGAGCTTAAGCTGGGATCAAATTACTTGCTGGTACTGATACTTGCCCTTGATAAACCTGTGATAAAACTTTCCTATCGAATCCGCCTTCACCAGGTTTTCAAATTCCCTCTTTGGGACATCGTAATACTGAACAATAGCTCCATCAGTCATTTCAATTTCCAGCACCTTGTTTCCGGTATCGTACCCGACTGACTTCATCTGAGAAGATTTGACATTTTTTCGGATCATTAACGCTCCATCCCCGCTTGTTTAGTAGTGATAGCATAATACCTGAAAAGAGAAAGCTCTGGAATATTCATTATGGGTTGTTTTTCGGAAGGTCGGATAATTTGCGCCAGACTTCCTGAACAAGCGTCTGGAAATTATCCGGTCGTAAATCAATACCCCTTTTTTTCCCAAGCTTGTTCAGCCTGCTGGCCAGACTTTCCAAATCAATCAACTCCAAATGGTAAGAACATTATAGATCTTCGGTTCAATAGTACACGCACATCCGGTTTGTGTCCCGCTCAGATTCACCGGCTTATCTCTTATCTTTTTTCACTGTTTTGTAGTACTTTTCCCAAGTTTCCCTGATGACCTGATCCATATTATCCGGTGTCAGGGTAATCCCGAATTTTTCTCCAGCCTTGATTATTTTTTCGCGTAAATCACTCATTTTAACCTCCCCAGTTGCAACTATGATATTTATCGGCTATTCCTCAGGATATTTAACATTTTCCACATTGAAATTACTTTCAATCCGGGTATAATATATTAAATGAAGGAGGATAAATGAAAAAAATTATTTTCTATGTCTTGATTACAGCACTTTCTTTTTCTTGCTTTGCAGAAACAGGAATCAACTGGCTGACCAATTACGAGCAGGCCCTGACCCAGTCAGCTGAACAGAACCTCCCGGTATTCATCAATTTCAGTGGTTCCGACTGGTGTTCATGGTGTATCAAGCTCGACAAAGAAGTTCTTTCCCAGGAAGAGTTCGCAGACTGGGGAGTGCAGCATTTCATTTTCATGTCAGTGGATTTTCCGAAAAACACCACTCAGTCCCCTGAGATCAAAGAACAAAACAAAAAACTGAAAACCCAATACTCAGTCAACGGCCTGC
Organism: Candidatus Wallbacteria bacterium; assembly: GCA_028711905.1. Classification (GTDB taxonomy): domain Bacteria; phylum Muiribacteriota; class JAQTZZ01; order JAQTZZ01; family JAQTZZ01; genus JAQTRI01. The sequence continues at coordinate 5,582 of JAQTRI010000192.1, forward strand.
CCACAGTCAAGATCATCGACTCCACAGAAAAGGTCCTTCTTTCAACCGGTTACATGAATAATCACACCCCTGCCATGTATATCGACCATCTTTCCTATCATCTCGGATGGACTAAAGGCACTGTGCGCAATGACTGGATTACTGATTTCGAGCAGGCTAAAAAACAATCCGCAGAAAAAAACCTTCCGATTCTGGCCGACTTTTCAGGCTCGGACTGGTGCTCATGGTGCAAGAAACTGGACAAGGAAGTTTTTTCCCAGCAGGTATTTCTGGACTGGGCAAAAGACCATGTAGTGCTTCTCATGGTTGACTTCCCGGAATACACTCAACTTCCGGCAGCACAACAGGCGGCAAACGATGCCCTGGCCAAGCAGTTCGACATCAAAGGGTTTCCAACAGTAATCCTGATTGATGAAACAGGCAAGGAAAAGGCCCGGACAGGTTACAAAGCCGGCGGACCGCAAAACTACATTTCTCATATTGAGAGCCTGATCGGCCAGTAAAGCATTTTTTCTGAAGGTCAATAAAAAGTACCCTTGCGCTGTGAGGGTACTTTTTCATACCAGCAAAATGACTGAAAACAAAAGCCATGCCCTTTCCGCTGCCGATTCCGAATCAGGGGCCTTCATCATGATCTCCCGCACCAGTTCCGGTTGTAATCCCAGTTTGTGACTGTTTTCACAAGCATAATCATACACAAACGACAGTTCAGGAAGTCCCATCCACTTTGCAAGCGGCAGCCTGAACCCCTGCTTACTGCGGCCTGTCACTTCATGAGGCAAATCCTCTGAATACGCACAACGCAGAACCGACTTGCTGCATCTGCCTCTCAGTTGCTCCTGCCAGGGCAGGGAAAGGGCGAATTCCAACAGCAGCCGGTCAGCAAAAGGAACAGCGATAAGCTTATCGGTCAGACATCCGATGGAAGCAAGTTTAAGGTACTGGTTCCAGGGCAGCAGACGGCTGTTCTGGAAAAGGATAAGCGATCTGCAGGCTTCGGTTTCATCATCCGGCAGCTCTTCAGGGTCTTCAGGCACCTTCAGTCCGGGAAAAAGGCGGTTCAGATCACTCTGGTCGAATTTTTCCGGCAGGATATCAGTGATCCGCCCGGAAAAGTCCAGAGCCTCAGCAGCCAGGTGCCGTAAAATGCCTGATCCACGCAAACCGGGATCAAAGCCTTCGGGAACGAATCGCAGAAACTGTTTTTTTCGG
>JAQTRI010000193.1 GCA_028711905.1 Candidatus Wallbacteria bacterium
ATGTTGTGTTCAGCGCCTTAGCTGTAGCTCTCATACTCAGGGCTACTGTCATCCAGGCCTATTACATCCCTTCAGCCTCGATGCGGGATACACTGCTGGAGCACGACCACCTGCTGGCCAACAAGGCTGCCTACTGGTTTTATCCCATCAAAAGAGGAGACATCGTGATCTTCAAGTTTCCTAAGGATAATCGCGATTTTATCAAACGCGTGATCGGGCTGCCGGGAGACACGGTCGAAGTCAGGGCCGGAAAACTCAGGATCAACGACAGAGCGTTTGACGAACCGTACCTCCGGGAACCCATGAACTCATCTTTCCATCCCAGAAAAGTCCCGGAAAACATGCTCTTCGTACTCGGCGACAACCGCAACAACAGCGATGACAGCAGATACTGGGGCTTTCTTCCCCGCCGCAACCTGAAAGCCAAGGCTCTGTTGATATATTACCCTTTCATGCGTATCAAGATGATCAGGCACTTCAATCTGGAGGGCAGATGAAAAAATGGCTCAAGGAAGACAATATCAAGCTCGATCTCAAAGCTAAGGACAAGGATGCAATTCTTAATGAACTGAACGAGCTGGCCCTGGAGAGCAAGAAAATCTCAGACCCTGAAGAATTCACCAGGGCCATTTTTGACAGGGAGGCCAAGATCACCACTGGAATCGGGTCAGGCATAGCCATCCCCCATGCTCGTTCCAATGCAGTAAAGGATTTTGTCATGGTCTTCGCGCGTTCAAAGAAGGGCTTGAATTTCAAGGCGCTTGACGATAAACCGGTGCATCTTTTCTTCCTGCTGGGTGCACCTTTTGATCATGACGAGGAATACCTCGAAGCCATGGGCAGGCTGTCCAAGCTTCTTAAAGAACCGACTTTCCGCAGCCGGCTTCTGGAAGTCAAGACCAAAGCGGAAATTCTGGACACAATAACCGGAGGATAGGCATGCCCGCAAGCCTTCCATTCAAAACCAACGAAGTCATCGTGCACCCCGTTCACGGCATTGTTCTTGTCGTAGGTATCAAAGAACAGGAAATCCTTGGCGAGATCAAGAAGTATTATGTGCTTAAGCCATTGTTCGAAAGGCTTTCCGAGGTCATGATACCTGTTGACAGAATCAAGCAGCTGGGCGTCAGAAAGGCTGTCAACTCAGAGGAAATCATCAAGATCTTCCGCACTCTGCAGGCACCTCCCGCTGACCTGGGAGCTGTGATGACCAACTGGGGCGCACAGTATCAGAAAAATCTAAAACTGGTGCAGAGTGGCGACATCATCCAGGTCTGTAATGTCCTGAAATATCTTGCGGAACGGCGTAAAAAGCGCAACCTGTCCAAGACCGATGATGACCTTTACGACAAAGCCATTGTTCTCGTGGTTTCAGAAATATCCCATGTGCTTGATCTCGACACCAGCGAAATCAAGATCCTTCTGGAATTCATCCTCGAAAGCGAGCCCTGAGCCTTTCATGCTCAACGCCGGACAAGTTTTTGCCGCAGACGGTATCCTGCGAAACAGTTTGTCTCAGTTCGAACACCGGCCACAGCAGGAAATCATGGCCCGCGAGGTTGAACACGCCATTGATGAACTGGCAGTCCTTCTGGTCGAGGCCGGTCCGGGAACAGGAAAGAGTCTGGCTTATCTGATTCCTGCCCTGTCAGGCGGAAGAAGACCTGTCGCTGTCTCCACCTATACAATCAATCTGCAGAACCAGCTGATGGAAAAAGACATCCCGACAGCCGAGGCTGTGATCGGCAGAAGATTCAAGACCGCTCTGCTCAAAGGAAAAAACAACTATCTGTGCCGGAGAAAAGCCGATGATATCGGGAAAAACGGTCTCGAAGCCACACTCTTCAATCGCAATGAGATCAAGAAGAATCTGACGGTTTACTCCAGAATCATTGAGTGCGGACGCGGAGACAGGGAAGAAATTCCGGTGGCGGTTCCTGCAGCGCTGTGGCAGGAACTGGCTTGTGATTCAGAGACCTGCACCAGGGGCAAGTGCCCATGGTTTTCGCGCTGCTATTACTTTGACATGCGCCGCAAAGCCTCAGACGCTGAGCTGGTTGTGACCAATCACGCGCTTTTCTTCAGCGAAATGCTCACCCGTTTCGATGAACTGGATTATCAGGCCGTGATCTTTGACGAGGCTCACCATGTTCTGCAGGCAGCCACCGATTGCTTCACCATCAGACTGCATCAATCCAGATTCCGCAGAATGCTCTACTACCTGTCCAGGCAGTTGCTTAAGGGCGGGAAAAAGCCTGTGCCGGACAAGCTCTTTTCCCTGAACTCTCTGGTGCGGGATACAGACAAGCACGCTTCCTCCCTTTTCAGCGCGCTATGCTCAGAACAGCAGTACAGAAAGGACCTCACCTGCGCTGAACTTTCCTCTGCCGGGATCTCCAGGGTTTTCGACGGGATCGAGGAAATCCGCAGAAAGGTTGCGGATTACGCGGAATCAGGGGAACTGACGCTGGATAATCCGGAGTTCCCGGAATACCTCGCAGAACTGGCGGAACACACTGCGGCTTTTCTGGATTTCGACTCCAGCCAGTATATTTTTTACCGCGAAGGCGGATCAGGTCAGCCGGAACTGCGCGCCGCCAGACCCGAGATCGCTGATCTGCTCAGGGACACCCTGTTCAGCAGGCAGTCGGCCTTTATCTTTACCAGTGCCACACTCGGAGTGAATGGCGATTTTTCTTATTTCCGCAGCAGTGTGGGCCTTCCGGAAAGCGCGAGAGGAGTGACTCTGGACTCGCCTTTTGATTTTGAGAAACAGAGCATTCTGTTTGTCACCCCGGGACTGCCTGATGTTGATCACGCGGATTTTCTGTCCAAAGCCGGCATTGTCCTTGAAGATCTTCTGGCTGTGACTTCCGGACGGGCTTTTATTCTTTTCACTTCGTTCCAGATGCTGGATCGTTTCTGGTGCTATCTGTCGGAACCGCTCCGCGTCCAGGGATACTTTCCCCTACGCCAGGGACAGCAGTCGCGCAGTTCTCTGCTTTCCGATTTTCGCTCAAAACCAAAGCCAGTGCTGTTCGCCACTGCCAGTTTCTGGGAAGGAGTAGACATTCCAGGCTCAGACCTGTCTCTTGTCATCATCATGCGCCTGCCCTTCAGTTCGCCGGATGATCCGTTACTTCAACGCAAATCGCAGCTCCTGAAAGAGCAGGGTGGAAACCCCTTTTCCGAATTGTCTCTTCCTGAAGCGATACTGCGTCTGAAGCAGGGCCTGGGCCGCCTGATCCGCACTGCTGGGGACCATGGAGTACTGGCCATACTGGACAATCGTTTTCTCAATAAATGGTATGGAAAGAAGATTCAGCAGGCCCTGCCCAAAATGAGAATCACGAATTCCATTGACACTGTAAAGGCATTTTACCATGGAAAAACCACTTAAAGTCCTGCTGGCCGGATATTACGGGTTTTCCAACTTCGGAGACGAGGCTCTTCTCTATAGCACGCGGTCGCTTCTTTCGCGCACTGCAGACGGACTCGGACGCGAACTGGAATTCAGCCTGCTCGACCAGTCCGGTCACGCCGGTTTTTTTTCCATCCCGCGCAGAAGCGCGTATCAGGCAATCAAAGCCATAGCCTCCTCGGATTTAGTGGTTTTCGGCGGCGGCGGGATTTTCCAGAATCAGACCAGCAATCGCTCTCTGGTTTACTATCTGTCGATCCTGCGCCTGTCGCGGTTGCTCTGCAGACCAACACTGCTTCTCGGTACAGGCTTTATCCCTGTCAATGGCTGGTTCTGGCGCTATGCGACAGCCTCGTCAGTCAAAAAGTCGGCAGTGGCTGTCCGCGATCCGGAGAGCCTGACCTTTCTGGAGAGCCGCAGTGTCAAGGCTGTGCTCTCTGCAGACCTTCTTTTCAATTATCCCATCACTGTCGTGCGCAGCCCGGAATCAGCGAACAAGCCGGGAAACATCTATTTCAATGTGCGCAGGTTTACAGACGACAGTGAAGAGCGTGGCTTCAAGGAACTGCTTGTTTCATTGTCGCAGCGGGGGTTCTCTCTTACAGGTTTATCATTAGCCCCTGAAGACACTGCCTGCATGAGGCCTCTGCTAAAAGACCAGTCCCTGAAGATCAGCGGATTTCATGTCATGGACAAGAGCCCTCACGAGTTCATCCCCTTGTTTCAGCCTGATTCCATTTTTGTGGGCATGCGGCTGCACAGCCTGATACTCGCCACTCTGTTCGGGATCCCATTTGTGGCCATCACAAAAGACCCTAAGATTTCAGCCTATGCGGCTGAATGCGGGTGCGTTTCACTGGATCTGAGTAAGCCGGAAGCAGTTTTTGGGGCTATCGAGAATGTGGCTGAGAATTTCCGGACCGAATGCCGGAACATCAGAACTGTGGCCGACAGTTTTACACGGCGGGCGATCGTCAACGAAGAAATCGCCATGCAGGTGATGCAGGGGATTGTCCATCTGTAAGGGCGAATAATTATTCGCCCCTACTACGCGCGTTCCGCCATCTTCTGCACAATAAACGATGCCACATCCTCTGCAAACGACCCAGGTCCGAACCCGGCGTCAAACCCCAGTTCCAGCGCCATGCGGTGATCAATCCTCGGCCCGCCGACCACTAAGATCATCGGCTCCCTGATGTTCTCGACCTCCGCCATTTCAATAAATCGCGTCAGATTTCTGATGTGGGTTTCCTTCTGAGTGACAATCTGCGAGATGAGAACCGCATCAGCCTTGACCTTCCTGGCATAAGCGATCAATTCCTCGTTGGGCACCTGCGCGCCGAGATTGTGCGCCTCGATACCGGAATAGCGCTCCAGTCCATAATGGCCATGATAGCCTTTCATGTTCATGATGGCATCAATGCCCACTGTGTGCGCATCATCGCCTGTGCAGGCTCCGACCACTACAATTTTGCGCCCAAACCGGGTTCTGATGAACTCATTGATTTCTTCCATGTCCATGGTATCAGAATCCAGTTCCACCACCTGCAGGCTCTCGTAATCGACAGAAGCGCCTGTCCTGGCATATGCCACAAAAAATGTGAATCCCTCTCCCAGATCAGCCTCATGCACAATGCTGACCTCGGAAAATCCCATGCCGCGCAAAAGCTCTTTCGCAGCCTCGCACGCCCTTGCTCCCGCAGGCACAGGCAGGGTGAATGACAATTGCATGGCTCCGTCATTCAATGTATCGCCGTATGGCTTGACCCGTTTCAGGTCGACATTGCTCTTAGCGCTCATCTGCCACCTCCGCCGTCTGCCCGAGCCCTTTTTTGAATAATCCGTAAAAGGGATTGAAATAACTCTCGGATTTCTCGCATACCCCGGAACGGCCCTTGCCGCCGTCCCGTCTGCGCTTGATGTCAGCGAACATTCCCTGGCCGATAGCCTCGAACAGGCCTGTCCGGCTTACTGTTCTGAGAAAATCGTGGGTTTCACCGAGAACCTGCTTAGCCCTGCCGACAATGCGCCCTTCAGGATTGAATGAAACTTCCTCGCCGAAATGGCGGGCTGTGTTGAATATGTATTTCGCATTCCTGATCGCCAGAAACCGGTCCTGCAGAAAGGGCGTGTGCATGGCCTCTGTCAGCATGCCCAGGAGCTGGATGCCCTGCCCTGTGGTGACTGAGGCGAAGTTGAACATGGCGTTCATCAGAAAACCCTTGAAGATATCCCCAGTCATGAACTTGGTGGGAGGCATGAACTTGAGCGGATGCTTCGGAAAAATCTCCCGCAGCATCTGAGCCTGGCTCAGCTCCATCAGGAAACTGTCCTCGATATCAGGGTTGATTTCAAAGGCGTGTCCCAGACCCATCTGTTCCTCAGGCAGGCCTGAGCGCAGGGCAAACTGCTCATTGATGAAGTCCGAGGCCAGCACAGTGTAAGCCTTTTCCACGGCATCGGAAGTGGTCAGGTAATTGTCCTCGCCTGTATTGATGATAATGCCGGCCATGGCATTGATCATGCGCGAAAAATGCTGGTCCACGAATGTGCGTTCCATGTTGATGTCGCGGAACAGAATGCCGTACATGGAATCATTGAGCATCATGTCCAGTCGCTCTAAAGCTCCCATAGCTGCGATCTCAGGCATGCACAATCCGGAGCAGTAATTGACAAGCCGGATGTATTTCCCGATCTCATCACCGGCCTTGTCGAGCGCTTTGCGCATGATGCGGAAATTCTCCTGAGTGGCGTATGTGCCGCCAAAACCGACTGTGGTTGCACCGTACGGCACATAGTCCAGTAGACTCTGCCCGGTCGTGCGGATGACAGCCACGATATCAGCTCCCTGGCGCGCGGCTGACACAGCCTGCACCACATCTTCGTGGATGTTCCCGGTAGCCACAATGACATAAAGCCAGGGCTGACACGCGTCACCCCGCTCCCGAATCAGCTTCTCCCTTTTTTTACGGTTGGTGCTGATGCGGCGGCAGGCGGCCTCGGCTAAGCGGGAAGCCTCGCGCTTCAGGTCTTCGATGGGCAGCAGCGGTTCCTTCAGCAGGTCGATACTGCCTGACGCGACTTCTGCTGCCAGCGCTTCAGGGGTCAGGCCTTTGCGCATCATTCCATTGACAAAAGGCAGGGTTACCCCCCTGCCGAGCCCGTCTTTAAGGTGATTCACCACCACATTGGGCCATGGCACTCCATCATGATCCACGCCGTCCAAGCCCAGCAGCCTGAGAGTAGCGCGCTCGATCGTGACAGTCGTATGATTTTCAATGAATTCCTGCACCTGCCCGGTGATTCGCGGGCCAGGGAGC
>JAQTRI010000194.1 GCA_028711905.1 Candidatus Wallbacteria bacterium
CATTGGTGATTGAGTGGTTCCGATCAGGGCTGTGCCGATACCGTTCAGAATGTAAAAAAAAAGTATCCAGTAGAAACTGTCGGTAAACAGGATCAGATTGAGTGCAAAAAAAGACAGAAAGCTGGCAGTAACCACGGTGTTGCGGTACCCGGCTGAAGGAATAACCGCTGACATGATGAGGGACATCAGTGTCCCGGCAAAAGCCGCGCAGGAAGTGATGGTTCCTATCTGCTGCTCAATAATGCCGATTTCCAGCAGATAGAGATTGAAAATAACACCGATTATGCCAAAGGCAAAGCTCCAGCAGAGGTTGGAACTCAAAAAAAGCAACGCAGAAGGAGATAGATTGTGAAATTCTTCCAGATATTTTTTAAGCATACCTTCTACCGTTCATATCCGGCCGGCATTGGAACATCATGAATTCTGCAATCAGATCAGAAACGGGAAAATGAAGGTAGCGGCAATCGGTCCAAAAATGATCAGCATCACAATCGAAACCAGCCACCAGGGAAATTCCGAGCCTGATGACACAGTATTGGTTTCAAAACTTACCTTATCATTGTCGGGATCGTGCTTAGACCGCTTATTCTCCATCATCAGCTCCTTCATCAGGCCGTTGCAGTGATGGTAGCATACCTGAGGCAAAGATTCAATCATTCGGAAAGATTTTCATTGTGCTCCTTGCTGCGCGCAAGAAAAATCCTGGTGAGCCAGAAAACCAGCGGATAAGTAAGTAACGCGCTTACAAGCCCCAGAACAACGCTTCCCATCATTAACTCGCGAAAAAGAACCATCGCATTTTCCATGCTCGTTACATGGCTGTCAGGCGGGAAAAATCCAACAGGTAGTACACTCACCAGCCATTTTCCCAGTCCGATGCTAAGGACAGAGATCAAAGGAACAGTAAGTGGATTATTGACATAAACTCCGGCGAGCGCCAGCAGAGGGTTGAGCTTGAAACAAGCTGCTGCCACAAGCGCAAGCATGGTATGCACCCCATACAACGGCAGACATGCAAAAAAAACACCGACTGTGAAGCTGAGCGCGATTTCATGAGGGGAGTTGCCGCTTTTCAGAATGCGGATTACTTTATTCCTGCCGCTTCTGAATATTTTCTCAAATCTGTTCATTTCGTTGATCAGTATTTTTGCGGCTCCATATGTTCTCTGCCATGAAAATATATCTTATGTTCCTGCAGTTGTCCAACGGGTTTTCAATAATTACCTGTTCAAATGTATCTTGATTTCTGCTAAAATATTTCAAACTGTTTCTCAAGAAAGAGGTAACAATGGAGTATCTCAAACCTGTATCCAGAAAAGAACTGCATCTTCTTTTAAAAAAGAAGGGTAAAAATCTCCGCCTGCTGGCTGGAGGCACTGACCTTTTGGTGCGAATCCGCCACGGCAAAGAATCACCCGCTCTGATTGTGGATCTTAAGGGAATTCGTGGCTTTGACAAAATATCCTCGAACAAAAAATTCATTTCTATCGGGCCATGCGTAACTTTGCAGGCTATTGCTGAACATGATGAAATCAGGCGGAACTTCCCGGCTCTGGCCGAAGCCTCCCGTTCCGTCGGTTCATGGCAGATCCGCAACCGCGCCCCTCTTGCCGGAAACATCTGCAACGCTTCCCCTGCAGCAGACACATTGCCGGTGCTCGTTCTGTATGACGCCAGGGTTAAACTTTCTCACTCCGGGAGAAGGCGCATACTCTCCATGAAGCGCTTTCTGACCGGTCCCGGAAAATCAGCACTGCGCCCGGACGAATATCTCTCGGAAATCCGTCTGCCGCTTCCCGGTGAAAAGCGGGTGCTCTTCGAAAAGTTTTCCCGCAGAAAGGGTCTGGACCTGTCAACTGTCTCCCTGGCAGCCGGGATTTTCGGTCGCAGGAATCGTGTGCGTCTTGCCATAGGCGCCTGTGCCCCCATTGTCAAGCGGCAGACTGAAGCTGAAGATTTTCTCAACGAACACGGCCTGCAGGACAAAGATTTAGAACTCGCCTGCAGCCTTCTGCAGCTTTCCCCAATCACTGATCTGCGCGGCAAGGCCGCCTTCCGAAGGCATATCGCGGCCAGGCTCGTTGTCGCTACCATGAAAAAGCTCCGGGAGGATCGATGAACACAGTTTCAGTGACTTTCACCATTAACGGAGAAAAGGAAACCCGGCAGGTCCGGACTGATATGACTTTGCTCAAATTCATCCGTGAAACACTGCTTCTCACAGGCACAAAGGAAGGCTGTGGTGAAGGTGAATGCGGAGCCTGCACAGTCATCATGAACGGGAAAGCTGTCCACTCCTGCATGGTACTCGCAGCTGAAATAGACGGGGCTGACATTCAAACTGTCGAAAGCTTAGCAGGCAGCGGTGAACTGGACAAACTGCAGCTAAAATTCATGGAGCATGGCGCGGTTCAATGCGGATTCTGCACACCAGGCATGCTGATGACTGCCAAAGCCCTGCTGAATTCCAACCCCAACCCGACTAAAGCGCAGATCAAGGAAGCCATCGCCGGTAATCTCTGCCGCTGCACAGGTTACAAACAGATTATAGCGGCCATACAAGATTCTTCCCGAGGAGGCCGCAAATGAAAAACTCGGTTGGTAAAAGAGCCCAAAGGGTCGATGGACTGGCCAAGGTCACCGGCTGTGCAAAATTCGTGGCAGATCTCATGCCCGGAGGAGCACTCTGCGCCAAGATCCTGCACAGCCCCCACCCGCACGCTGAGATCGTCAGCATCGACACAACTGCTGCTGAAAAACTCCCTGGTGTCAAGGCTGTAATCTGCGGTCGCGATTATCCTCTGCACACCGGCCTTTACCATGTGGATCAGTACATGTTCGCTATGGAAAAAGTCCGCTATGTCGGCGAACCTGTCGCAGCTGTAGCCGCTCTTGACGAGAAAACAGCAGCCCAGGCCATTGATCTTATCAAAGTCAGATACCGCAAGCTGAAGCCGAATTTCGATCCCATTCACGGGATGAAAAAATCCGCACCGCTGATCCACCCGAATCTGCACAAATATTTTCATGTCAGCGCGATCAATCCAGTCCCGCACACCAATATCGCCAATCACTTTAAAATTCGCAAGGGAGATCCTGATTCAGCCTTTAAAAAATCCTTCTGTATTATTGAAAACCGCTTCCATGTGCCGCAGATCCAGCATGTTCCCATGGAAACCCACGGAGCAATCGCTTTAGCCGAGCAGACCGGCCGGATTACAGTCTGGTCTTCATGCCAGTCCCCTTTTACCGTACGCTACCTGATGGCCAATTGCTTCAAACGAGAGATCGGGGATATCCGTGTTATCGCTCCTTATGTTGGCGGTGGTTTCGGCTGCAAGGCAGGAATAAACATTGAGCCGATCACTGTGGCATTGGCCCTTAAATGCCCAGGCCGTCATGTTAAACTGATCCTGACCCGTGAAGAAGAGATGTATACCGTGGTAGTACGACAGGCCTGCCATATCCGCATCAAGTCAGGAGTCGACAGAACTGGTCGGATTCTTGCCCAGGAAAACGAGTATATCTGGGACTGCGGCGCATACGCCGGCTACGGCGTTAATATTGTCCGCGCAGCCGGCTACTCCATCTGCGGGGCTTACAACATCGACAATCTCAAGGGTGATTCCATCGGTGTTTATACCAACAGGCCCGTGGGAAGCGCTTTCCGCGGATTCGGCATGTCCGAGATTCACTGGGCCATTGAGCAGCAGATGGACATCCTTGCACACGAACTCGGTATTGACCCGGTAGAATTCCGCCACATCAATGCCTTAAAGCCCGGCTCTCACAATGCAACGGGCGAGTTGGTAACCGTTAATACCGGGAATATCCACAAATGCTTAGACCAGGTAGCCGCAGATCTTGGCTGGGGTAAAAAACTGCCGAAATATCGCGCCCTTGGCATAGCTTTGGCGCAAAAAGCACCGGCCATGCCCAACAACGCCACCTCATCAGCTGTCGTAAAATTCAATGAAAACGGCGGAGTGGAACTGCTGTTCTCAGGCATGGAGATCGGCCAGGGAGTTATGACTGCCATGGCCCAGATCTGCGCCGAAACCCTGGAGATCCCCCTTGAAAAAGTGACCGTGGTCGGCCTGCCTGATACTGATTACTCCCCTTACGAGTGGCAGACTGTGGCCAGCAGATTAACATTTTCCTGCGGCAATGCAGTCAAAAAAGCCGCCGAAGACGCCATCTGCCAGATGAAGATAATCTCAGCAGGAATTTTCAAAGTCAGAGCGGATGATGTCGTTTACAAAAATGGCGTGTTCAGCCATAAGAACAAATCCATTGAGCTTGTGCAGATCTGCATGGGGTATCAGTTCACAGACGGCCATACTGTAGGTGGTGCGATTGTCGGTCGAGGACATTTCACCGCTGAAGGCTGCATCAACTGCGATCCTGATACCGGTTATTCCCCTAAACCTGTGGCTAACTGGACATTCGGTGCCCAGGGAGTGGATCTTTCCGTCTGCCCGGAAACCGGGAGGATCACAATTCATAAAGTCTCCTGTACCTATGATGTGGGAAAGGTCATCAATCCACTGACCATAGAAGGGCAAGCTTATGGCGGCATTGTTCAAGGTATGGGTGCCGGTATAATGGAGCAGTTGATCGTGGATGAACAGACCGGCATGGTTAAAAACCCATCACTGGTCGATTACAAGATTCCCACAGCCCTTGACATGCCTGAGGAAATGACTGCATCTTTCGTTGAAACAGCTCAACTTGACGGACCATTCGGAGCAAGAGGTGTCGGCGAACACACCATGATCCCCACTCCAGCGGCCATCGCCAATGCGGTTTATCACGCAACAGGGGTCAGGATCATGGACCTTCCGGTCACCCCGGAAAAAATTCTATCCGGGATGCACGGTCTTGACTTTGACAGCAAGGATTCAAACGCAAAGCCGGAACAACCAGTCAGCAGAAGCAAAAAAAAGCGTGGCCGTCCTCCCCTTTACGCAAAAAAATGGGACAGAGTAAAGCGCTGATGAAAGTCTGCCTGAAGCTGGATCATCATCTGCGCAAAATGTTCATGTCTTCAAGAACTTATCGGGCGGTCTATTCTTGTGAGTCCCTGCGTTCGGTTTCATACCGACTCAACGGGTGCCGTGACCTGACCCTGGTTTTTGACCCGGATGCTGATCCTGATCCTTACACTGCAGTGGTCACAGACGAATCATCCATGTCTCTCCTGAAAATGGATTCTTTTGTCATTACAGACGGCAGGATTAACGGCCTGATTTCTCTCAAAGATTTTTCTGAAGACGCTCCCTGTTTACTTACCGATCGATCAGCACCAGACCCTTCAGGAACGCTTACCCTTGAATCTGCTTTGCGCAAGTCAACCCGCGAGGGCATGTGTTCAGTGTTTTCACACGATGATCCTCTGGGGAACAGGCTGCGGACCATGCTTGGAGCTCTTTCATCGGTCAACCCGGTGGAACCAGCTTTTATCCCTCTTCTTTATCATTTCGCCGGACTTGGCCCGGGAAGCACACCAGCAGGCGATGATTTCATCTGCGGGGTGCTGTCGGCTCTGAAGCTGTATCCCGGCCCATGGCGAAATCCGCCTTACAGCACGCTTTCTCTTTACCGTGGATTCAGAAAACTCACATGCAGGCGTTCAGCCGGTTATCTGCTTTCAGTGCTTCTCGGTCGTCTCACTCCGAAGCAGCGTTCAATTTTAGCCACATCCGCAGGAAAAACCTGCCCGAATCTTGAAAACACTCTTCACACTGGTCATACATCAGGCGCAGATTTCGCTTTCGGCGTCTGGTTTACGGCCAGATCCTGCCTGAATGGATGGTGCCCATGGAACACATTGAACTGATCAAGGACAGCTATCACGATTCTGTCACGCTGATGCTTCTTTCGAGGAATTTATCGAATCTTCCGGGAATTTCTCACGCCGCAGTGCTGATGGGTACTTCTCACAACCACGAACTGCTGGTTCAAACCGGATTCGACAGTCAGAAACTGTCGCATTCCACCTCTAATGACCTGATCATCGCGGTCAAAACAGATGATCAATCAGCGCTTGATGCGGCTCTTCTTACAGTAAAAGAACATTTCGGCAGGCAGAAGAACGAAAACTTTTCTGAATACCGGCCACGCAGTTTATCAACAGCCATCAAACTGCAGCCTGACACCAGCCTGGCTCTTATTTCGCTCCCAGGCGAATACGCTTCAGCTGTAGCCGATGAGTGCTTAGACCGTGACCTGGCCGTCATGATCTTCAGCGACAATGTATCTGAAAAAGATGAACTAAGGCTTAAGCTGAAAGCCCGTGACAAAGGACTGCTTGTGATGGGGCCCGACTGCGGTACTGCGATTATCGCCGGGCATCCCCTGGCTTTTGCCAATCGAGTCAGGCGCGGCAGTGTCGGCATTGTCGGAGCCTCGGGCACAGGTATTCAGGAGGTTTCTGTCACTGTGCACAAGCTTGGTCAGGGCATATCACACGCCATCGGCACAGGCGGCCGTGATCTTTCCAGGGAAGTCGGTGGCCTCACCATGCTGGAGGGAATACGCATTTTATCTGCTAATTCGGAGACCCATGTTATAGTGCTTATTTCCAAGCCACCACACCCCAAAATTACGAAAATTGTTTTGACTGCGGCAAAACAAAACGAAAAACCAGTGATCATTAACTTCATTGGAGCCGAGCCGGAACCAATCCAAGAATCCGGCGCTATCCCTGCTGCCACACTTGAAAATGCGGCCATAGCTGCC
>JAQTRI010000195.1 GCA_028711905.1 Candidatus Wallbacteria bacterium
AGCCGCAGAACATCGAACTGCTCGAAGCGCATCTTGTTCCTCAGGGCTATGACACTGTCTCCGCGGAAAACGGTGCGAAAGCGCTGCAGAAAATCGCATCCGGCCGGATCGATCTGGTCCTGCTCGATGTCATGATGCCGGGCATGAACGGATACGAGGTCTGCAGAATCATCAAGCATGACCATGAAAACTCTTTCCTCCCGGTCGTCATGCTGACATCTCTGGACAACATCGAGGCCAAAATCGAGGGACTGGAAGCCGGTGCCGATGATTTCCTGAACAAACCCTTTCAGAAGGTCGAACTTCTCGCACGGGTCAACAACCTGCTGAAAATAAAATTTCTCCACGATGAAGTTGAATTGAGGAACAATCTGATATCCAGCATGCTGCACCGCTATGTGGACAACCGCGTGATCAAGCAGATCTTGTCCGATCCCGGAAAGTACTCGAAACTGGGGGGGGACAAAAAAGAGGTGGCGGTTTTTTTCTGCGATATCCGCGGATTCACCGCTTTATCAGAGACCATGAGCGCTGATGAACTGATTCGTCTGCTCAACAGCATTTACAAGGAATTGACCGGAATCGTTTTCAGAAACAGGGGCACATTCGATAAATACATGGGCGACAGCATCATGGCCTTCTGGGGTGCACCGACTGCTGTCGAGGATGAAACGCTCTGGGCGGTCCGGGCCGCCTCGGAGATGCATTCGGCCTTTAAAGATTTGAAACAGGGCTGGCCGGGGGAGCTTCAAACCCTGGGCATCGGGATTGGGATCAATTACGGCGAAGTGATTGTCGGGAACATCGGGACTGAGGAAAAAATGGATTACACGGTAATCGGCGACATTGTGAACACAGCCAAGAGAATCGAGACTGCAGCAGAGCACGGCCAGACACTCATTACCAGAAGCGCCCTGGACCGGATCAGGGAAAAAATCAAGGTTAACACCCTGGAGCCGGTTCATCTGCGGGGCAAATCGCAGCCGGTCGAAGTGTTTGAGGTGGTCGATACAGATCCGGATGCGTCGCGCTCTGTCCCTGGCGTGCTCGACAGGTAGGGTTACACCCCATACACGAAACCATGATTTTTATGTAACCTGTAAATGTACTGTAAGATACCAATGCCCGAAGGAGATATGGTCTTGATGATGTGCCGACCGCCCAGGTCCAAAAATATTGCCTGCCGGAACGAAGTCAAGGGGGAGTCAGCGATCGAACGCTCAGATACTTGCATCTGTCTGAAAGTTAAATTTGCCCTGCTCTTTCACCTGAATGTGACCGGTTTTGACACGGATGTTCTGGTGAAGGACGGGGTCGTAACATTAAAAGGAACTGCCGGAAACCCGGAACATAAAAGTCAGTCTACCGAGTATATCCGGGAGATTGCCGGGGTCAGAGAAGTGAACAATCTGTTGAGCGTGGCCTCAGCCAAGGCAGAGGATGATCGCATTGCCTGCACAGGATGAACTATGTTTCAAAGGGGGATCAAACAGCTTTCGCCCCAAAGTTGACTTTTAACATAATATGAGTATTATTTCATTATCTGCTGCAACCAGGGACTGTACTGAGCGCTGATACATGGCATCTCCCTCAGGGATACGAAATTTAAACAACAGGACAAACAAAATGATTGAAAGTAAAAAAAGCTCAGAAAAGTCCTCCGATGGGCAGAAAAGCGAGCTGGCATCGGTCCGGTTGCAGCTGAACAGGGAAATTTCCCAACGGGAATGCCTGCAAAAAAACCTGGTCGACCTTCGGAAAAATTATACCAGAGCATTGAACGAGACTCTCATGCAAAAAAACCAGTTAAGGCATCTGACCCATAAACTTCTGCGTTCGGTAGAGGATGAGCGAAAGAGAATCAGCCGTGAACTGCACGACGACATTGCCCAGATTCTGGCTGGAATCAACATTCAACTGGCGGCATTGACCCTGGAAGCCGGAATCAACAATAAAAGCTTCACTTCCAAGATCGCCCGCACCCGCAGGCTGGTGGAAAAGTCCGTCAACATCGTGCACCGTTTCGCAACCGAATTGCGTCCGCCGGCGCTGGATGATCTGGGACTGATCCGCTCCATCAAAGCTTATCTGAATGCCTTCGGCAGACAGTCGGATATCAAGGTTCATTTTTCTCAATTTCCTGAAGCGGACGGATTGAAAACCTCCAGCCAGATTATCCTCTACCGTGTCATGCAGTCTGCGCTCGCCAATGTAACAAAGCACGCCCACGCCGGGAAAGTGATCTTAAGCCTCAAAAATCAATCCGGCATGATCCAGATGGATATCACCGATGATGGCAGGGGCTTTGATGTTGAACATGTCGTCCCTTCCAAAACCCGCAGGCTGGGCCTGCTTGGCATGAGGGAACGGGTGGAGATGGCCGGAGGCAAACTGACCGTCACATCTGCGCCCGGCCAGGGCACAACGATCAAGGCAGCTGTTCCTTTCATATTACAGGTAAAACACCCCATCCCCGCCTGAGTTCCATGGCTTCATCCTGCCACCGTTTCCAAACTTTTCACAGATTAGTCCCATCTCGAGTTTGGCAAATTTTCAAAGTATGCCCTGAAACCTTTGTGGGGTGGCCAGGTATAACTTATTGATCTCTTGATCCATAATGTTCTGTAACACATTATGGATTTAGAGCTCAATAATATCGCACTGAGCTTGCCGAAGGAGAGAAAAAGTTGTACCAAGCCAGGACCCGCCACAAATCAAGGTTTCCGCAGAACATCTGGCTGAACATAACAAAAATTTGCCAAACTCAAGTCCCATTTAAAACAATGCGTCATTTTCTCAGCACAGGCCGATCCTGCTGAACAGGCTAAAATCACAAATGGCGCTCATGCCGCTGTAAGTTCAGCAACGACACGAACGCCATCTGGAGCTATCCGGATTGCACCGGCAAAAGAACGGTTACTCGATCTGATTCTTGTCGGACGCGGACGCAGCTTTGAAGCTGTATGCCCTGGTCTTCGGATTCTGAGATGAAGACACTTTTTCTTCCTGCACTCTGGCTGTGAGCCTGACGAGCATCTGCGGATAGTAGATCAGGGCTTCGTGATTATTGAGCACGCGCAGAAGCTGAATCCTGTCCATGAAGTTCTCGCCTTCAACAACCGAAAAAGGCTCTCCCTGAAACATGATTTCAATCCGTTTCTCGCCTGGAATCGCCTTAGTGATCGTGATCTGCCGGTTGAACTCCCGGTAGAAGGTTTCATTGGAAATCCCCATTTGTTTCATCTTCAGTTCGCTGTAAACCTCCATGTCCGCATCACCGGTGGTTGTGCTTTTTCTCAGCCTTGTGTTCTGGTTGTCATTGCCAAAGGCGGCGATCGGCTGACTCTTGCTGCGCCTCACCACATACCCGTCCCCTGATTTCACTGCCTCCAGGTTCAGGGTGGCGCAGACAGCCTTTAGAGCCTGGCTGTCAGGAAGATTTTCGACAACTGCAGTAACCCTGGGCATCGAGCCCTCGTCAGGGTAGATCTCGGAAAGGCCCGTGACATTCAGTCCGATCTTTTCGAGCACCATGGGCAGAGGGGTGTTCTGCTCATTGAGCGTGACCAGTTTCGGCTCAGCGGAAAGCCCGCTGAACAACAGGGAAAGAGACAGTGCAGCACAGATTTTCTTCATTTTGCTCCTTCTTCAGTATCCATATTTGTGACTTTGTTGTCACATTCTGTCATTATCCGCTGATTGCTCAGGCCATGCTATAGGGTGTAACCCTACCACAGACAGTAGGGTTACACCCTATATCAAGCTATCGGTTTTTGTATCAGCATAACATCCAGTGTTCAATCCTAAATTGGAAAGCGAGGAACCTGCGATGAAGTTTCATGAGAATGTGTTCGTGTCATTCCTGCTGCTGATTGTACTCTTAGCCGGATGCTTTGGTGATTCAGGGAGCAGCGGAGGGTCCAGCCTGGACACCACTCCCCCGACAGTCAGTTCCACCATGTCGCCCACAGCCGATCTCGGTACCGGCATGGCCATCAACGGCAACATCAGCGCGGCCTTCAACGAAAAGATGAATCCTGCAACGATTACCACTTCGACCTTTACACTGATGCAGGGTGCTGCGCTGATCCCCTGCGCTGTGTCTTACTCCGGCCTTATCGCCAGTCTGAACCCGGCCGCCGATCTCGCTCCAGGCACAGTTTACACAGCAACAATCACCACCGGAGCCAAGGATCTGGCCGGCAATTCCATGGCAGCCGACAAAACCTGGAGCATTACGACCGGCGCAGCTGCAGACAACACAGCACCGACAGTGAGCTACACATCCCCGGTTAATGCCGCCATTGGGGTCGCGGTCAACAGTAACATCTCAGCCACATTCAGCGAATGGATGGATCCGGCAACGATTACCACCTCGACCTTTACCTTGAAGCAGGGTGTGGTTCCCTTTCTGTGCGATGCGACTTATGCGGGCACAGTGGCCACCTTGAATCCGATCAGCGATCTCACTCCAGGTACCACCTATACAGCCACAGTATCTGCGGCGGTCAGGGACTTAGCCGGCAACACGATGGCAGCGAACAAGTCATGGAGTTTCACGACCGGGGCGGCCGCTGCCAAGGGACCGGCTCCGGTAGATCTCGGAACAGCCGGCAATTTCGTGATTCTGTCGAAAGCAGGCATCTCCACTGTACCGAACTCAGCCCTGACAGGTGATATCGGAGTCAGTCCGATCTCAGCCGGTTTCATCACTGGTTTTTCGCTGACGCTGGACGCCTCCACGACCTATTCTACTTCCGGCCAGCTGAATGGAAAGGCCTATGCCGCCGACTACTCTCCTCCGACCCCTTCCAACCTGACCACAGCTGTCAGCAATATGGAAACCGCTTACACCGATGCCGCCGGGAGAACCCAGCCCACAGCCACAGAACTGGGCAGCGGAAACATCAGCGGGCTGACCATTCCGCCCGGGCTCTACAAGTGGGGAACCGGGGTGGTGATCGCCAGTGATGTCACTCTGAGCGGCGGGCCGAACGACATCTGGATTTTCCAGATTTCCAACGGACTCACCATCGCCGCCGGCGCTAAGGTCATCCTGACCGGCGGAGCGCTTCCCAAGAACATCTTCTGGCAGGCATATGGCACTGTCACGCTCAACGCGGGCGCGCATATCGAAGGGATCGTGCTGACCCAGACCGGGATCACTCTCGCGACCGGGGCCTCGGCAAACGGCAGGCTGCTGGCGCAGACTGCTGTGACACTCGATCAAAGCATTGTGACGCAGCCCTCCCCGTAACTGATAAACACCCTGCCGGGAGGGCATCACCGCAAAGCATCGGTGTGGACCCCTCCGCAGTCATGCCGCTGCAATGCATGCGCTTCCGGTAGGGTTTTACCCCATACTGTTTTTCATAACCGAGATATAGCATATGTTATGTATGAATCCAGATTTTCACAAGCAAGGAGTGAAAGAAACCGTCATGAAAAGCCGACAGACCAGGTTCCGCTCTGCCGATACCGATTCCAGGATCGAATCCTCGTTCAAGCAAACTTACATCTACAGGACTTTTCTCTTTGACGAATCGATCAGCATCAGCTCCAGTGAAGGCGTTGTTACTCTGTCCGGACATGTGCTGACCCCGGCCCATAAGCTGCTGGCCCTGAATACAGTCAGGGCACTGCCGGGGGTAGAAAGCGTTGAATACCACATTGAAGTCAAGGATGAACCGGCTCACGAGTACTCGGATACATGGATCGGCTGGAAAATCAAGTTCACTCTGCTCTATCATCGCAGCGTGAGCGGTTTTGACACCGAAGTTCTGGTGAAGGACGGCATAGTCACTTTAAAAGGCCTGACCGGGAGCGAGTCCCAGAAAGCCCTGACCGGCGAATACGCCCTGGATATTCACGGAGTAACCAAAGTGATCAATGAAATGAGCGTAGCCAGAGAGATGCCGGCGCCTGACCATCGAACCAGTGCCCAGAAAATCGACGATGCTTCGATCACGGCTCTGGTCAAGGGGGTTCTCATGTACCACCGGTCAACCAGCCTGCTCAAGGTCTATGCGGAAACCAGGGACGGCGCAGTGACGCTGACCGGAATTTCGAAGAATCATACAGAAAAGGACATGGTGACAAAACTGATCAGCGACATTCACGGCTTAAAGAGCGTAAGCAACAATATGACCGTGTCAATGGACCAGGCTGAGGCTGAAAGCAGCTGATCGTATAGGTTTCCGAGACTGGAGCGGGAGCGCAGATTTCTAAGCAGGAGGAATAGAAATTGAGAGGCATCAAAATTACAGCAATCAACAGGAGGAAGAAATGAATGGAAGCAGACTTATCGCAGTCATACTGATCGCAGCCGGTATTCTCGGGCTGATGTACGGCAGTTTCAGTTACACCAAGGAAACACACACCACAACCATCGGTCCGGTCGAACTCTCAGTCAAAGACAAAGAAAAGGTCAACATCCCTGTCTGGGCCGGAGTGGCAGGAATACTGTTCGGGGGTGTGCTCTTGCTCTCAGGCGGCAGGCGGAGCAGTTTGCCCGCTTAAATACGGTACCGGATCAATAATGAAAATCTATCACAAGGAGTAAAATAAATGAATCAGCTCAGCAGTTTCACATCTCGTTTTCTGACAGGAGTGGCTTGTCTGCTCTTTCTTCTGCTCTCGGCAGAAGCAGTTCAGGCAGATTCAAAAAGAGATATCGATGACAGAGCGAACAACACGATGAGGAGATTTTACTCAAGAGTGAAAAACGGGAGAAAACT
>JAQTRI010000196.1 GCA_028711905.1 Candidatus Wallbacteria bacterium
GTCTGGTGGAAGTCACTGGAACCGCCATGCAGCGTAAGCTCATCAATTCCCCTATGCTACAGAAGGCGTGCGCTTATTACAAATGGAAGGTGGAAAAGCTGGTCAAAACCAAAAACAGCAGCCATTGGCGCGAAATCGGCGGTGGCGAGTCGCGCGAGCCGTTTTATCTGGAGGATGAAACAGGCAGGGCGATCGTGTTCCCGGCAGGGGCTGAACTGAATCTGGTTAATGATTACCAGCAGGTGTTCGGTTCTTTTTCCACTCTTCCGCCGAACCTGAACCGGTTTCTGACTGAACAGCGCATTTCAGGCAGTTCTTTTTTCGGGCTGCGCAGTAAACTGAGATTTTCCGAGACATTTGTTGCCCCGCGTGACAAGCTGTATGTGCTGGGCACTGCCCATTTCCGGCAGAAAAAGGCGGATCTGGAGCACAGCGGCGCTGCTGACGAAAAGACAGCGATCATGATGCGTGAAATCGAGGAAAACGACAGTCATTGTGCGGCCAGCATTGTCAAGGGCGAAAACACCAAATGGTTTTACATCTCAGACCGGAGCGAAAAGCAGATTGTTTCTTCAATGGGATGGTGGGTGCCTTTGTCGATCTGGGGTGGGCCTTTGCTGTCAGCCGGGTGCCTGGCGTATGTGCTGTATCGGTTTACAGGCTCGTGAAACCAGACGATCTGCTTTGTTGCGAACAGCCCTCGTCGCTCCATGTACCTTTGAAGTACACTCCGCTCCTCGGCCTTTTCGCGTCGCGCATCTCGGCTGGTTTGCCGAACCTAATCAGTACTCGTGTCGGGGATGAATTCATAATTCGAATTTTCCCGCTGGTCCGCTTCCACGCTTCTCCACTTTACCGATCACTGATTACCGTTTACTGTTCACCAATCACTGGCTCTTGACAATTCCCTTTGTTTTCGGTAAAAGTATTGACATGCGCTGCCCGGTGCCCTAAAATCAAGGACACGGGGCATAGCGCAGCCTGGTTAGCGTGCCTGCCTTGGGAGCAGGAGGTCGAGAGTTCAAATCTCTCTGCCCCGACCAGGATTGACAATAAGTAAGCGGGAGTAGCTCAGTTGGTAGAGCATCAGCCTTCCAAGCTGATGGTCGCGAGTTCGAACCTCGTCTCCCGCTCCAGATTTTGCGCCTGTAGCTCAGCTGGATAGAGCAACGGACTTCTAATCCGTGGGTCAGAGGTTCAAGTCCTCTCAGGCGTGCCAGAATGTGGTGGGCGTAGTTCAATTGGTAGAGCACCAGACTGTGGCTCTGGCTGTTGTGGGTTCGAGTCCCATCGCTCACCCCAAAAAATTACTTGACACGGGTTTTGGCCTATTGGTAGATTAAGTACCTACGGCGCCCGTAGTTCAATTGGATAGAGCAACGGACTTCGGATCCGTAGGTTGCAGGTTCAAGTCCTGCCGGGCGCGCCAGCGCCGGTGTGAAATTGTGGGCTGCTAGCTCATCAGGTAGAGCACATCCCTTTTAAGGATGGGGTAACTGGTTCGAGTCCAGTGCAGCCTACCAACATATTGCTCGGGCGAGTGGCGGAACTGGTAGACGCGCAGGGCTTAGGACCCTGTGAGCAATCGTGGGAGTTCGAGTCTCCCCTCGCCTACCAGGAAAGTTATGAGCGGGAGTAGCTCAGTGGTAGAGCTTCTGCTTGCCAAGCAGAAGGTCGAGGGTTCAAACCCCTTCTCCCGCTCCAGCAAGCACAAGGCCTCTGGTCATCAGGGGCCTTTTTCGTTTCTAAGGAAGTCAAAAATAAGTAAACAAATTTTGTCAGCCCTATGCGTTCTGTGCATTTGCCCTGATTCCATGAATCAGGTAAAATCAATATGTGGACAGTAAGAAGAACAAATTCATCAGCCACTGGGTCGAAGCTTCTGAAGATAACGCCGGGTCCATGGAAAATCTTTTCAATGCCGGGGAATATGTCTGGGCTCTTTTCGTAGGCCATCTGGCTGTGGAGAAGCTCCTGAAAGCTATATACGCAGCCGGCGGAGAAACGGAAATTCCGCGCAGCCACGACTTGCTGAAGCTGGCAGTCAAATGCGGGTTGTCTCCGACCGAATCCCAGCGCGAGACACTGGCCATGATTACGCTCTTCAACATCGAAGCCAGATACAATGATTTCAAAAGGGAGTTCAGAAAAAAGTGCACCAGGGACTTCGCTATGGAGGCTCTGGAAAAGATCAGGGAGATCCGCAGATGGCTGGCAGAAATCGCAGCGAAATCCTGAAAGTGATCAGTGCTTTTCTCGCTGAACTGAAGAAGAAGAACATCAGAATTAGCGCAGCTTATCTTTTCGGTTCATATGCCAATGGAAAACCGGACGAATGGAGCGATGTTGATCTCGCCCTCGTTACGCCTGATCTGGAAGGGAACAGCTTCGATTTCCTGTTTGAACTGACCAAACTCGCGAAAAAGATCGATCTGGATCTTGAGCCCCATCCGATCAGCGAGGCAGATTTTCCGATCCATCCGCTGCACCACGAAATCATCGCAGCAGGGATCAGGGTGGAAATTCAGTAATCTCACAATGCAGCCTGCTTTGTTCAGCTTTGATCTTTGGCAGAATTATATCTATGATCAGAATCAGTTACAAGTTGCCTGCGAGACACTGGCGGTTCTGCCGAATGAATTCGATGTCAGTTCAGATTGTTCCGAATCTCGTTTTCACCTGTTTCTTTCCCCCGGGAAAATCCTGATCCCCACCAGATGCGCCGGATTCACAACCATACACAGCAATCCTTCCAGGCGGCTCAAGCCGATGAGGTATAGCCTGCGCACAGGGCCGCGATAGATTACCCGCTTCAGCAGCCGGATCTCGCAGGCCTGATCCGGAAGTTCACCGGCAGTTTCGATGCGCAGGAGCCTGCTTCTGCTGTCCCATCTGATGCTGATATTGCTACCGGAAGGAGTCAGCTTGAAGCTGCCGCCGGCGCCGAATGCATTGAACATGTCTGATCCTGGGCCTGCTTTCGCCAGCATGCTGGTACCTGCTTTCAGGGCTGCTATTGATACTCCTGCCAGGGCCGGAAAAAAGACACCAGTCTTTGCTTCGCCTGCGTAAAAGGCTGAGGCATCGATGAAGCATTCATCGCGCAGCTCGTGCTCCACGCGCTGGATTTCGTATGCCAGGAACAGGTATGGATATGCGGTCTTGTCTTCATAAGTCAGACCGCGCTTTTTCTGTGGCAGCGGTTTGCTGCTCTTCATCGCTTCAAGCAGAAGCTTCAGATCCACGGCATTGACACTGTCCACTGGTTCACAGCACTTGATCACAGCCTGATCCACTTCCAGCAGCTTCGGTAGAATTCCCCAGGCTCCAGTCAGATCGCAGTCAGTGTCCAGCACCAGGCACTGTTCTGTGCACAGGGAGTGATACGGGGTGGCAGGGAAGGCTTTGACTGTCGCTGCGGCTTCAACTATGGCTAAGAACACATTCCCGCGGAACATGACAACATCGCCGATTTTCGGCTGATATCCGGTAGACACAGCCGGTTCAGTGCTGTCCTTTGAAGAAAGCCAGGATAAATATTCCTGCCTGATCAGCTGCATGTGTCCGCCAGGTGCTTAGTTCCGAACTTCTTCCGGCACAGTTCAGGCAGCAACTGCTGTTGAAACAGGTCCAGGGCTTCCAGAGAGAAGTATTCTCTGATGGATGAGGTTTTCTTAGCCAGCTGTTCCTTAGCTCTTTTATAGCACTGCTGCAGCCTGTTGATTTCGCGCCTGCGCTCCTGATCATTCAGGTCATTACGCCGGGCATTGACGAACACTGTGCATCTGGTGCATACACTTACGCACCAGGCAAAGTACTCCTTTTCCGAAAGCCCGGCCCTGCGCTCGAAAAAGTCTAAGAATTCCTCAGCCTGAAGATAAGTCGTTTCATCAATGAATGTACCGGCAGTATTCTCGATGATGCGGGCCTCTCTCCGTTTGATCCCGGCTTTTTCTTTTCTGAAGCGGGTGATGAGAAAATTGTAGATCATCCGATTCAGGTAGCCTGGCAGGTACTGGACACAAGAAATGGAGCAACCCTGCTGCCGCTTTCTGCGCTCAGCATTGCACAGAGAGGCAATCAGTTCAGGAAACAGGATGGTGTGCGGCTCATTGCATCCGAAGCAGTCCCGGAAGAAGCTGGACAGGGAAGTGGCCTGGTAAAGCTGGAACTTCAGCCGCGACATCAGGTCCTGCTCCAGATCCTCGAAGCCCTGGAAAGAGCATTGATCCCTGCCGCAGTTGAAACTGAGAAAGGCTTCAAGCCGTGGTCTGAGCTGTTCGCGGTCCAAATTGATCCTGCCTGAGTGTTTCCCATCATTATACATGACACGGATACTGGATAAACACCTCTGCAAAGTCCGGCAGACAAATTCAACAGCTGTGTCAGGGCTAGCAGCTCACAGCTTTCTAAAACCGCGCCGATTCAAAAACCGCTCCTTTACGGCAGCCCTGATTCTCTTTGTCTCAGCCTGAGTGACGATTCTGACCCTGCCTGCATGCAGATCCACAAGATAACAGCAGTTCATTATCAGTTCGATAGTGGAAGCCACAAGCACGGTATCGCCCCTGATCTCCATGTGATACAGCACATACGAGTGATCGAGTGAGAGAAAGCCTCTGGCCTGCGGCGTGAAAAAGGCAGCGAACTTCTCCCGCTCCAAAAGACGGTGCAGCGGCAGGGCTGATCTTCCTTGAGCGACAAGTCTTGTGTTGAACCCTTTTTCCAGCAGCAGCGGCAGAGCAGGGGCGAATTCAGCGTCAAGCGCGATCCTGACCTCAGGCCGCAGTCCTGGTTTCAGTTGTACCAGGTGCGGTATGTCCGGGCAGTTGCTCATTCTTCACCTCCATTTCATCATGCCAGAAATCCAGCCTTGCGGTTCTCCTGCCTGAATCCTGTCTCTTCCCTGATCAGGGAAAGCAGCCGCTCTTCGGTGACTGCGTTTCCGTTGAATATCTGTTCCAGAGACAGCCTGCGGCAGACATTCTCGATTCCGCCTCCTGCAAGGTTGAATTCAGCGGCTTTTTTCGCAAGGGAAGTGCTGATCTCAGGCAGGTATTTGAGCCAGATCTTTTTTCGCGTGTCAGTGTCCGGCAGATCGAACCTGAGCTTCACCAGGAAGCGGCGGTCAAAAGCCGGGTCAATGTTCTCAATCAGGTTGGTGGTGGCTACCAGGATGCCTGGGAACTGCTCCATTTCTTCCAGAAAAATGTTCTTGAGCGCGTTTTCTGTGTCGTCCACGCTCTGGAACGCATGGTTGCGCCTGGAGATCACTGCGTCAGCCTCGTTCAGCAGAAGGATCGGGGTTTTCTTTGAACTGGCTGCCGCCTGCCTGTAATCAGTGAAGATCTTGCGGGCGTTTTTCTGCGTGCTGCCGTACCAGCACTCGCGCACTGAGGAGATGTCCACCTGGATCAGGCGGCGCTTAGTGCGCTGCGCCAGTTCGTGGGCAGAGGCTGTTTTGCCTGTGCCGGGAACGCCATGAAACAGAACGCACATGCCTGACGCTCCGAAGCGTTTTTTCAATCCTGATTCCAGGCGTTCGTATCTGGCAACAGCCCTGATGATGCCATTCATTTCTGAAGCTAAGGCATAGGACAGGACTAAGCCGGGCAGGCGCTTCTTGCGCTTCTCAGCTGTTTTGTGCGCCAGTGCGAGCGCAGTCTCACCATCGATAATGCAGCTGATGACTTTTTTGCTGATGCGCACAGGCTGGCCGGGGTTGCTGTCTACAAGCATGACTCTGTCCCTGACGATCGGTGTTTTGAGAAACCCGACCATGAAGCGCAGTCTGTCGCCAGGGTCCTGATACAGCCATTCAGCGATACTGGAAAGGGCAGGCCAGTTGTCCTGGCCTTCATAGCCTATGGATGTGTCATACAGCAGGCAGTTGTAACCCAGGCTGAAGAACTCATACAGGCAGTACAGGAAAGCGCCTTTTTCCGCTGTGGTGTACGGTTCCAGTGTGTCGGTCAGTGCGAGACCCGGGGGCAGTGCGGCAGCTATGCATTCCAGTTCTTCCATGAAGATCCGGTCAGTCATGTTTTCCCGTTCTCTGAACAGCACCCGCAGTTCCGAGATCATGCTGAAGGCGTCTTTGTATGGCTCGCGGTCTGAATCGAAGAGTTCGTGACGCACATGCGGCATGAGCATGACGATCAGGTCGCTGCAGCTGTGATTGGGTTTGGCGCGGTCTATGTCGCAGCTGATCAGGCTGCAGGTGCAGAGCTTACGCAGGCTGGAGTGAAACTCCGGCAGCGGATGGACCCAGTGCGATCTGATGCCCGGCCAGTCTGTATTGAAGCACAGCCGCCATTTCTTCCGAAACAGCCAGAAGCACAGAAGCAGTGTGAATGTCTGGCGGTCGAGGTCCGAGAGCGCATAGCGGCGCAGGAAAGCGTGATATTCGCGGCTGGAAGCGAGAAACTGTTGCAGTTCTTCAAAGCTCTGGCCGAAATGTTCCCATCTGGCGCAGTCAAACAGCATGGTCGTCTCCTGTATGCGGATCAGTGTCTTGTGTTTCCTCGTATTCTGATTCGGGTTTCTCTTCTGAGAGCCCGAAATGAAAGTCGCAGATTTCCTTTGTGTACTTTCCCACTACCGCGTTGTACATGATCCGGTCGATGTATGGCGTGCCGCAGAAGCAGTTGTCAGGAAGTTTCCAGCAGTAGCGATGGACCAGTTCAGCAGCCAGCATCGCACGGCACAGATCAGGCTCGTATTCGCGCCTTC
>JAQTRI010000197.1 GCA_028711905.1 Candidatus Wallbacteria bacterium
TTTGCTGGGGACTCCCGCTGGAGTACAGCTTTGTTCAGGAATTCGGGAAAAAGGGCAACACTGATGGAGAGTTTCTCTATCCGGCGTGCCTGACGATTGACCGATATGGCAGCATCTATGTTACTGACTGGGATAATTTCAGGATCGTCAAGTTTACCCGTGAAGGTGTGTTCAGTAAGAATATCGAGATCAACGAGAGCCAGAGAAAAAAACACGGTCTGAAAAACAAGATCAAGCCAATCGGTGTGATCAGCACTCAACACGACCAGCTATATGTGACCGACTATAATAATCATTGTCTGCTGATTTTCGACTTGATGGGCGATTTGATAAAAATCTGCGGCGGTTTCGGTAAAGAAAACGGTAAAATGCAATATCCCAGGGGTCTGGGTGCTGATGCTCAAGGTAATGTCTTTGTCGCTGATTACAATAATTCACGCATCCAGAAGTTCGACAGGAGCGGTAATTTTCTTTTAGACATCAAGACTGTGGTTGATAAGAAGTCCATGCAGCCGAGGTCACTGGCACTAACTGAAAGCGGTGAAATATGGGTGGTAATGTCGTCTGCCAACCTGGTGGTCAGAATGGACCAGACCGGCAAGGTGCTGAAGAAAATCGGAAAACCAGGCAGCGGAGGGGGAGAGTTCAACGAACCTCGATACATAGCTGTAGATGTCATGGGGAATCTCTATGTCACAGATTACAACAACCACCGTGTTCAGCTGTTCAGCGCTGAGGGGATTTATTTCGGGGAATTCGGTACCAAGGGTAAAGCCAGAGGCGAGTTTGATTCACCTGAAGGAATATGGGTCGATTACAATGGCAACCTTCTTGTGGTAGACGCCCGCAACCAGAGGGTGCAGGAATTCGGTGCCCCACCACTTACAAATCACAAGTATCTGTCCGTCCGCTTTTACAACATAGGGTTAAGAAAAGAAGCTTTCAATGAAACCATGTCGGTTCTGAATATCGCTCCTGATGACAGTGACGCTCTGGCTCGTGTAAAAGAACTGGGGATTTATCTGATCAATGAAGCCATCGCTTCCAATGACCAGAAGAGAGGGCAGGAGATTTTTCAGGGGATCAGCAGATTTTTCCCGGCTGATTCTGACATCCAGGCTCTGGAGAAAAAGCTTTCTCCATCTTCAACTTTCCTGGGATCCGGAAACAATGATGATCAGGGGCTGAAACTTCCGAAAAACACCAGCAACATGGCTATCGAAGTCGCTTCAGCCCTGATATTGATTGTCATCATCACTTTAGTGGTCGTCATTTCCAGAAAGAAGGGGAAAGTGCGCAGAAAAAAACGCAAGAAACCCTTTGACGCTGAAACAGATGAAGGACCGGATCCGATAGATTCAGACGAGGATGAAGAAGCGGATGATAATCTTCCAAAATCTTAGCAGGATCATTATCCCGTCCAGGAAAGATTACATAGACAACATCATTTCCAGGATCGTTGCTGAAATCAATAGTCTGTACCTTAAAATCATTGAGATTGACAGCGGCGAGTCCGAATTTCTTTCCAGCTTTGGTTTTGGGTTGAGTCTGGCTATTGATGAAGCCCTCAAGAATGCTATTGAACATGGCAATAAAAGCGAAGAAAAAAAACTGGTTAAGATGGAGTATTACATTGACGCCGACAAGATTCAGATCAAGGTCAAGGATCAGGGAGACGGGTTCGACTATAACTCGTATTTGAATGCGTCATCAGCACCTGAAGCTGAGGCTGGACGGGGTTTATTGCTTATCAGAAATTTTATGGATGAAGTGACCTGGAATGATCCCGGCAATGAGATCACCATGATTAAAACAAGAAAGAGCGCGTGAGATCCGGAGGAACCATGAGCCTGACAACTGAAATCAAAGTCAAGGACAGCGCTATAGTCTGTTATATTGAAGGCCGGATCATATATGAGACTGAAAGCATCTTGAAAGCAGCCTTTGACGAGATCCTGTCCGGCATAACAAAGCCGCTTATTATCATCAATTGCCAGGGACTTTCATATATCAACAGTTCCGGGATCGGACTTCTGGTGAGGATTCTCAAGGATGTCAGAGGCAGCGGAAGAAGTCTCTGCCTCTGTAACCTTCAGCCCTCAATCAATGATGTTTTCCGGGTTACCAATCTTAATCAGGTGTTCCGAATTTTCCCGACAGAAGAAGAAGCGATCAATTCACAGATTTAGAGCAGGCTCTGCACTTCCCTTCATTTCTAGTGCTCGGCCACACTTAAATTTGCGGCTTCAGAGCAATGAGAACGAGACTGATTCGAGGAGCGGCGACAAGGCAACCTTACCCGGTTGCCGCGAAAGCCGCGACAAAGAAGCAGGCCGTTATCACTGCTCACAGCTCTCTGAAGAACCGGGTGGCGGACATCCGTCTGCTGCGTTGCGGCTCGTTGCCGATGAACCACATCGCCGCCTCGCCGCGCCTTGCATCCGAATGCCCGGCACTCCGGCTGAAACCATAAATTTAAGTGTGGCCAAGCACTAGTGCCGTCAGATGGTTCAAAAATTTCTATGGGTTTCCGAATAATCCAGATCGTCCGTTGTGCCGAACTTCCTGTCCGGACCGGCGGAGCTTACTGTAAATGAATATCTACCTCCAAAAACCTGGATTTCTTCAGTTCCGGTGATGCCGACTTTGCTTGGCAGGATGTCTGTAGTCACGGAAAGCATGAATTCGCGGTCCCAGGAGTCTTTAGGAATTGAAGACAGATATTTTTTCTCTTTCAGAAGACTTAGAGGGTTCGGATATTTTTCAAGGGGAATGATGGGCAGGGTACCGCTCATGCCTGCTGTAAGGTAATAGGCGTTAACGGACTTGGCAATCATGTAAAGTGAAGCGGTTGTGGCCCGGATTTTTTGATCCCGTATGGTGCTGGCTGCGTTGGACAATAAAAAAAAACCCAGGATTGATATCAGGGCCAGGATTACCACAAGTTCAACAAAATTGAATGCCCGGTGACCGGTCAGCAGTCGCTTATATATAAAAATCTTTGACACTAAAAACAGACCTCCATTGTATTTTTGCATAAAAGAAGCCTTTTTTCAAACAATATCCCCTCCTGCTGACCGTTTTCACGATTTGACGGTTTACGCCGATAGATTAAGTAGAGGGTAGTGATTATGTTATACGGAAAGAGGAGCCTGCTGGCGGAAGAGGTTTTTCTGATCAGCTTCTACGGAACGCCGGAGGAGAGAAAAATAATGTCGCTGATGCTTGATTTTAAGGCTGTTAAGCGCAGAATACTGTCCTGTTTGTGCGGCAAAATCAGGAAAAGGGTCGATCGATGATGCGTTACCTGAAGGCAATAATCGTTTTGCTTTACCTTCCTGTTGCAGCACTGGCGGGAATGTCGAAAAATCAAGCAGGGCGGCCTTCTGAGCAGATGGCTGAGGAGCACTTTGGAAAAGCGCTTCAGGCTTATGAACAGCATAATCTGGACGAAGCCTTCACCAGCTATATCGCTGCAGTAAACTGCAGCAAGCTGATTCTGGGAAAGAATGAGCGGGGAATGATTCAGGCCTGCATTGATCATTTCAGAAAAGAGCTTCTGAAAAATCCGCTTGATGCGCGGACTCGATACTGTTTAGCCAGGGCTCTCGAATTTAAAGGGGAAATGGAAGCAGCGGTCAAGGAATACAGGAAAATCATAGATCATTTCAGAGATAGTTCGTTTGCCTCGCTGAGCTGGGAACAGATCAACAGGCAGCGCTTTATATCAACATTAAACGAGTGAGGTATACAGATGTCTAAAGAAACTCTCTATCCTGATCATTACAATCAGCAGGGTGTGGATTGTTACAGCGAAGGGAAAATGATGCAGGCGATCAAGCATTTCAAGACCGCCATCTCACTCAACAAAACATATGTCGAAGCATATGTGAATCTGGGAGTAACATATTCGGACTGTGGTCTGAAAGATGATGCGGTCAAGGCGTTTGAGCGGGCCTATGCTCTTGAGCCGACCTATCTTGATGCATTCGGTCTGAAAGTCTGCAAAAGGGAAGCTCCCGCTGAAATGCACCGGAAACTGGCTCTGGACTTCATGGGGAAGAACCAGTTTCAAGATGCGCTGATGGAAATCGACAGGGCGCTGGATAAAGTAGATTATGCTGATTATCACAATCTCAAAGGCGTTCTAATGATCAAACTGAAGAAATTCGAGGATGCACTGGAAAGCATCAAAAAAGCGCTGGAAATAAACCCTGAATATCAGGCCGCCAAAAAAAATCTGGCTCTGATTCATTACTACAGGGGGCTTAACTTTTTCGAAATCGGTCTGGAACGCGAGGCGATCCAGGAGTGGAAGCGTTCACTGATTATTGATCCGGTTTCCAGCATGGTGACTTTGCATTTGAATCAGGAAAAAGACAAGATCACCATGCGCATCACATGTCCAGGATGCAAGGAAATGCTTAACCTGGACTGGAAGTACTGTCCGTATTGCGGCAGCAGGCGCAAAAGGGAAGATTGCCCTGTGCATTGAACGGGTAATCCGCAATTACCCGTCACACATAGTTCTCAAATTAAAAACCTGGCATGATGTATTGCTTCTGATAATCCCGCCTGGCCCTGTCCTCAAGATGAAAGAAAGCATTCTCAATGGCAGTAGCAACCTGGCGGGAAACTCCGATCATCAGGTTGATCTCGCTGTCTCCGTAAAAGTTCTTTGTGGTGTCTGCTAAGAAGATCAGGCCTATCGACTTCTGATCTGTCATAAGCGGCACACACAGGATACTGTTGATGTCAAATCCTGGAAGCATAAGAGCTGTCAGTTCGGCGTCCTCTTCAGTGAAGCTGCTGCAGATGATCGGCTGACCGGACAAAAAACAGTTTCCAAGAATACCCACACCGGGTTTGATGTCCAGTTCGCTGATCTGGGGCTGAAAGCCAAGCGATGATTTGACCTCGACACGATCGGAATAAGGATTATGAATGGCGAAGAGCGTCATTTCGGCTTTCAGGGCTTCCTTAAGATGTTTGACTAAGGCGTCTGAGAGCTGATCGGCGTCTTTGATCGTGCCCACCAGCTTGCCGGTCTCATAAAGCACGACCAGTTCGCGGCTGGTGTTGCGCAGCCTGTCGCTGAGAGTAGTAATGATCGCTCTGGAAAGGGAAGATGAAAGACCCGGATTGGCCTTGATCAGTTCCAAGTAATCGCCGGCCTCAATCTCAAAGATAGTGGAGTCAGCGACTGCGTAAGCAGAGGCAGAACGGATCATGGCACCTTTGTCGCTGTATAGCGCCATTTCACCGAAAAAGGAACCCTCGCGAACAGTGGCTAAGGTTTTTTCCCGGGCTGCAGCGGGATCGATCAGTTTGCGGATCTCAACGCAGCCTTTTTCAATGATAAAAAGATTAGTGCCCTCTTCTCCCTCCTGGAAGATATTCTGTCCTTCTGTATACTGATTTTCCTTGATAATGGGGAGAAAGGCTTCCAGTTCCACGCGGGAGAGATTACGAAACAGGCTCAGTTCCTTGATCTTTTCGATCATATCAAGAGGCTCCTTTTGTAAAATGAAAACATTACTATTATAATCAGCCGGAGAAACCAAGTCAAAAACAGCATGTTTTATGGATTGATGTTTTTATCATTTCTCATGATTTCCGCGGTCGCGTTACTGCTGTTTCCAAAGTTGCGCCTGTCTTGCACCTACGAATCGACCGGCAGGGTGTTCCGGGCTGAAGTTGTTTTTCTTTTTCTGCATTTCGAATACTTCCGTGATCCGGGTCATCCGGCGTCTTACCGCGTGTTTGCCTGGACACGGCTTGTCTGGCAGAGCATGGAAGAGTCCGAGAAATTCGACCTCCAGTATTTCGCGCGCAGCAAAAAGTTCCGTCTGTTTCTGGAAAACAAGCAGTTGATCGGTGATACGGGCAGGCTCGTGTTTAATGCTGTTAAACGATTTTTTCTGCTTTTCCGCGACTGGCGGCTGTGCGCGAAACTGGACTACTGGCTTACTGACCACAAGCTGTTGGGGGAATCATTTGCTCTGATGAGTGCATTTTCCCACAGCATGCGCAGGATCAGGATTATGCCGTACATACGATACACTGAAGAAGCGCACCTGGATTATAATCTGCGCTTTGATCTTAATCTGCGTCTGATAGGCTTTGTGCGTTTCATAACAGGGTTGATTTTTACAGGCGAAACATTCAGGCTGGGTTGGTGGGGACTGAGGTATTACTGGCGGAAGAGGGAGAAGAGGGTAACGGGTAATGGGTAATGGAAATTTTGAATTTTGAATGGTGAATGTCAGATAGCCGTGCGAATCCCGAAGGGATGAGCTACGGATATCTGTACCTGAATGTAATGAAGATATGAATTGTAGAGACGCGCTATAGCGCGTCTTACCTAGGGGATGTATTCAGCGTAACGCGGGAAATCGGTTATACCGGTAACAGGCAACAGGGGGGGGAATGGTAACTGGTCTAAAAGAGTATTTGCTGATCTTCAATGTCAGCGCTATAATTTGTTTGGGAAGTTGGGTTTCCGTAAAAGAAGTTGTGTCCATTGAGGCACGAATGCTTAAGTGGCGGAGGTGAAGTAAAGACCAGCAGGAAAGCGCGACACACACATAGTCGGTAAGGAAACCGACAGTGATTTTCAAGGAGGAAATTTATGGGTGTTGGGACAATCTTTCACAACTTGAGTGCAATCAATTCACTCAGGAATCTTCAAAAAAATGACAGTCTTCTTAACAAATCCCTGGAACAG
>JAQTRI010000198.1 GCA_028711905.1 Candidatus Wallbacteria bacterium
AAAATCAAGGAAATAACTGTTTTAAGCGGCAAGGGCGGAACCGGAAAAACCACCCTGACAGCTACTATGGCTGACACCTTCCCCTCTGCGGTTTTCGCTGACTGCGATGTGGATGCAGCTAATCTGGCACTCGTGCTCAAACCGGAAGCAACAGAAACAAAGGACTTTGTAGGCGGAAAAAAGGCCTCAATCAATGCGTCAAAATGCACAAAGTGCGGATTCTGCCTTGAAGTATGCCGGTTCGATGCCATCAGCAAAGACTTAAAGGTTATTCCGCACAGATGCGAAGGTTGCGGGGCTTGTTTTGAACTCTGCCCTGTTAAAGCGATTGATTTTTCTTCAGTCGTTTCAGGTACAATATCCACTTCCACACTGCCGGGTGGAATCCCCTTTATCCATGCTGATCTGATCCCCGGCGAACAGAATTCCGGAAAACTGGTGACCCTGGTGCGGAATGTCGCCATGAGTAAAGCTCGAGAAAGCGGAAGGCAGACAATCATCATTGATGGCCCCCCAGGCATCGGCTGCCCTGTTATATCAGCCCTAAGCGGAATATCCCTGTGTGTAGCTGTTACAGAGCCGTCTCTTTCGGGAGCACACGACTTGGAACGCATAGCTTCCCTGACCGGGCATTTCAAGATTCCCTTGGCTGTTGCCGTTAACCGCGCTGACATTAATCGCAAGGCCGCATCCGAAATCCGTGATATGTGCATAGCCAGACACTTCCCCTGGCTCGGAGAAATTCCCTTTGACCCCGCAGTTTCAGACGCATTGCGCGCAGGAATTCCGGTTCACAGGTTTCTGCCTGACACTCCGGCATCAAAGGCGTTACTCGCTGTTACCGCAGGATTGAAAAAAATCATCGACAGTCTTGAAGGTTGATCTTTGGCTCTGTAGTGTATACCCTGAAAACAGCCGGCCTTTTACGAGTACCCATGCATGAGCCATATTTACTGCAAAGCAGATGTTCAATAATGATCATGAGGAGGGAAACATGAAATTCGCTGTTCCGACATGGGAAGGAAAGCTCTGCCAGCACTTCGGTCATTGCGAGGTTTTCACCATTGTAGAAGAACTTGCTGACGGCACGCTTAAATCCGAAGCAGTCACCCCACCGGCGCACGAACCGGGAGTGCTGCCCAGATGGCTGGCTGAACAGAGCGTTAACTGCATCATCGCCGGAGGCATGGGCATGCGCGCGCAGGAGTTGTTCAAACAATCCGGAATCAAGGTCTGCGTTGGGGCTTCAGTCAAGACTCCGGAAGAACTGGTGGCTGAATTTATCGCAGGCACTTTAGTGACTGGCACAAATACTTGCGACCATTAAGGCACCGTAAGGAAACCCTCACCAGATGCGGCAAAAAATCAACCTGCTGCGGCAGTACGAATCCATGCGCCATGCCATCTTGCGGAAAATGAGGTTTCTGAACCGTGGCACAGTTGATTTCGCCTTGATTTTCATTTTATTGGCTGCCCTGACAATGGTTTCAACATTGTTTTCCGCTGAGGATACCTACCTGACCGGGCAGGTGGTTGAAACAAAGCGCTATACCGATGAAGCCGGTCTGCTCTGGGAAAACACCAGATTCGAGGTCAAAAACGGTCCGCTTAAGGGTCAGCACTCATCCCGTGAACCGATTGAGGGGCAATCCGCGCTTTTCCCGCAACTGAAACCAGGGGATAAGGTAGTGCTGATCGCCATGGAAGGTCCTGACGGGATTGAAGTCCATGTGGTGGAACCAAAAAGAAGCGGAGCCGTAGCCGCGGTCCTTCTTCTCTTTTCAGTACTGCTGGTGCTTCTTGGGCGCAGAAAAGGGGTGTGCGCACTCCTCTCCCTGGCAGTCACAGGGTGGATGATTGTCTATCTCTTTGTGCCTGCCGTTGCCAGGGGAGAAAATCCTCTGGCCTGGGCAGTAGTAATCTGTGCGGCATCAACAATAGTCACAATCCTGCTCGTGGCTGGATGGACCGCCAAATCCGCAGCCGCCATTCTCGGTACAATCGGCGGAATCATTATCTCTGCGGTTGTGTCCCTTTTTTTCGGATACTGGATGAAACTCACCGGTACTGCTGACGAAGCGGTGTATTACTTAGTTTTTTCCCGGGTCGGGGGACTGAACTTTCTGGGAATACTTCACGCAGGCATTATTATCGGCAGCTTAGGTGCAGTAATGGATGTCGCTATGTCCCTATCCTCAGCCGCTTATGAGCTGAGAAAACAGCATGGAAAAACATCTTCCGGTAAAATTTTTCGCTCACTTATGAACATAGGCCGTGACATCACAGGCACAATGGCCAATACTCTTGTCTTAGCCTATGCAGGAGGATCTCTGGCATTGTTTCTGCTGATCTACCTGCAGCCGGATATGATATTCGTCAAACTCTGGAATATGGAATTCATCGCGGCTGAAGTTCTGCGCGCAGCAGCAGGAAGCATTGGAATACTGGCAGCTGTGCCGACTACTGCGCTATCTGCCGCGCTGATCATCGGACATTCTAGTGGACTGTCTCATAAGTTCGTATGAGTTGATTCCCAGGGGAAGGCCTGTCAACAGGTTTATATGCGGGAAACCCGAATGAAAGAACTTATGTTACAGACCACTAGTGGTCTGTAACACTTGATTCTACGAGTATTGAGTCGCAACAAATCCTTTCTTAGAAAGGATTCTGCAATCGGAATTTGCACAGAATCAAGTGCAACAGACCACTAGTCAAATCAGAATGTGAGTCCCCAAGGTTCAAGTACACGGTCGAATGCGGTTTTTCCCTGAAGATACGAGAGAACCAACCCGTAATTAGTATACGGCACCCCGACCATATCCAGATCCCGCAGCCTGGCTGAGAGCTTCTGCGGCGCAATCATGCACCCTCCGCAGTGGATGATCAGGCTGTAGTTACGCAATTCCCCGTTTTCCTGGAACTCGCGGCCGAAATTGTGCGAAAGCAGCACTCCCGGGTAATGCTTCCTGAAATAGTCAGGAATCTGCACTGTGCCAATGTCCTCACCGATGCGCGAGTGATTGCAGGCCTCCGCGATCAGCACCCGGTCGCCGGGCTTCAAATCCTTCATGCGCCGGATTCCGTTGACAAAGGCCGCGAGGTTTCCCCCGCTCTGCAGATTAATCATCATGATCGAAAAGGTGGTCAGACCGATGTTGTCAGGCACCCAGCGCCACATCAGATCTATAGCCTGGGAGTCCGTGATTACCACTTTCGGGCGGCGCTTAAGGCCTCCGAAAAATTCGTTGAAGCGTTTCCGCTCGGCTTCACTCGTCTCCGGATTGCGTCCGGCGCTGAGGTTCATGCGATAGCATACCGGATAAGCCCAGTTCCTGGTGATGTACTCTACACACATGGCCTGGGGGCGAAGGAAACGACCTTCCGGCGTCTCGTCATCCATGGGTACATTGAGCAGGTAAAACTCGTTGCGTTGCAGAAACGGCAGCAGTTCCACTGATCGGCTGCGGTTCTCGTAGATCTTGAGGATGAATTCGATCAGCGTTTGACGGCAGGAGGCCTCCGGCGCACGGAGCGTAATCGATGGACAGAAACGCGAAAGAGGAAGCTTTTCCTGCAACACCGGCACAGCAGCTTCCGCTTCTGGTGTGAACAGGTTGAAAACGATCGCAACCTGTTTATCCAGTTCCCTGGCTTCCCACAGCAGAGCAGATTCTGCGGACAATTCCGCACTGAGTGCTCTCAGCGGATCGATCATAAGCAGCGCCAGATCACATTCCTTGAGCACAGCCTCGACTTTTTTGCGTTTTTTGCCTCCCAGTTCGCCTTCCTCATCGCAGCCGGCAGTGTCGAACAGCTTGACCGGACCTAAGCCGTGCAATTCCATCAGCACGATTTTGGTGTCTGCTGTGGTGCCGGGGCAAGCGTCCACGATCGATGAATTTTGCTGCGTCAGCAGGTTGAGCAAGCTGCTCTTGCCGGTATTCATGCGGCCGAATATGCCGATATGGGTGCGATTAGCCATGTTTCCTCCGCGTAAAATGCGGTGAGTCTCCCCACTCCAATAAACCGGGTTCGCGTCCTGAGGTGATAATTTTCTCCCGCAGGCATCCGGCGCACTCCCCTTCCTGTCCATCGACACAGGGCTTGCCGTCATACAGCAGGTAATGCTTCCGGAAGCGTCCGGGAGTCAGCTGGGGCATCACTACATTGGCACCGAAGCGGATGCCCTCTTCCCTGCCGGTCGGATGCAACGCCTGCAACGCAGTGGTGGCAGCGATGTTGATGTCACACAGCACAATTCTCGTGACAGCGATCATTCGCAAGCTCAGTTCAAAAGCCTCAACAGCAGGCAGCGGCAGGCCCAAAACCCCGCCGGCCAGAGGTGTATCCTGATGTACGATGTACGGCCCCATTCCGATCATGTCCACATCAGAGTCTCGGAAAAACAATATATCCCTTGCCAGATCTTCGCAGGTCTGACCCGGCAGTCCGATCATCACGCCAGTGCCGCACTGAAACCCGATAGCCTTCAAATCCTGCAGGCAGGCCTTGCGGCGCTCTAAAGACATACCCGGAGGATGTAAACGGCGATACAGGTCAGGCGATGTGGTTTCGATGCGCAGCAGGTAACGATGAGCTCCAGTTGCGAAAAATCGCTCGCAGGTCTCCCTCTGCTGCTCTCCAACACAAAGAGTGATGCCCATTCCCTGAGGCAGGTTGTCGGACCTGGTCGCGATCTTGATTTTTTCCACGATTTCGACCACGAAATCGATAAAGGCCGGATCAGTCCGTTCACCGGACTGCAGCACCAGCGATCCAATACCATGTTCTGCGCAACTAATTGCGGCTTCGACAACTTCATCGACTGTCAGGCTGTAGCGCTCAACCACGCAGTTGCTCTTCCGGATGCCGCAATACAGGCAATCGTTGGCACAGATGTTGGAAAATTCGATCAATCCGCGAAAGTGCACTTTGTGTCCACAGTATCGGGTGGTGGTTTCCCAGGCTGCCCGGCGCAGCTGCTCAATGTCACCGGCCTCGTGACAGGATAGCAGCTCGGTAATGTCAGCCTGATCCAGATGCTTCTTCCTCAGGAGCGAGCCGATACCCATCTTCAAAAGTATTGGTCACGCGCCTGCTGTTCTTCCATAGCACGCAACCTTTCATTAATTTTTGATCTCATCGGCTCGGCGATTTTATTCATTTCGCGCTCGATCATCACCTTGCCCGGCAGCTGTGTCTCGGAAGAGGCATAGTCCAGCAGGTATTCGTTGAGGGTCAGAATGGCATTTGGAGAGCAGAATTCGTGAATGTGCCCCCGCTTGGTGATCTCCATAAAACTGCCGCCGGTTCTTCCCACCCGGTAGCACGAAGTACAGAACGAAGGAATGTACCCCTCGTGCAGAAGATCCCTTATCACCTCGTCCAGCGACCGGTCATCGCCTATGGTGAATTGTTGCTTGTCCGGCATGTTGGACTGCATGTCGCGGTATCCGCCCGGATAGGTTCGCGATCCGGCGCTGATCTGGGAAACTCCCAGTTTCAGGGCGTGACGCCGCATTTCAGGGGTCTCTCTGGTGCTGAGAATCAGGCCCGTGTAAGGCACGCTCACCCTCAGGATGGCGATCAGGCGCAGGAAATCGGGATCTGAAACCGGAGCTGGAGGAGCAAAGGATACCCCGGAACCGAGAGCCGGCTCGATGCGAGGGAAAGAAATGGTATGCGGCCCGACCCCATAGCGCTCTTCCAGGTGCAGGGCGTGAAAAAGCAGCGCCAGCACTTCGAAGCGCCAGTCGAACAAGCCGAACAGCACGCCAGTGGCCACATCGTCAATGCCGGCTTCCAGGGCCCGGTCCAGTGCGTACAACCGGTACAGATAGTCGGACTTGCGCCCTGAGCGGTGCATAGCGGCATAAGCTCCAGTGTGATAAGTTTCCTGAAAGCACTGGTATGTGCCGATACCCGCCTGTTTCACTATCCGGAAATCTTCTACCTCCATCGGGGCGGCATTGACATTGACCCTACGGATGCTTCCGCTTTTACCTGATTTCGTGCTGTAGACATTTTCTATGGTCCTGACCAGCCATTCGGCGCGCAATTCAGGGTGTTCGCCGTAAACCAGCAGAATGCGCTTATGGCCCTGGTCCTCCAGAATCCGGACTTCCCCGTCCAGTTCGTTGTCGGTCAGTGTGCGGCGGGACAGCTCGATGTTCGAGCAGCGGAATCCGCAATAAAGGCATTCGTTGACGCATTCGTTCGACACATAAAGCGGCGCGAACAGAACAATGCGATTGCCATAGACTTTTGCTTTAAGGCGGCGGGCGGTCTCAAACAACCGCCTGCTGACTGTTTCGTTGCCATTAGTAAGCAGAACCGCGGCTTCGGCAGGGGTCAGTCCATTTCCTTCTACAGCCTTGTCCAGGATTGCAGCCGCAACACCATCGGATTTTCCAGCTGAAACCTCAAGCAGGTCAAACAATTCTTTCTCCGGGATAAAGCTGGTCATTCCCCGCCCCTTTCAGAATTCAGTGTCCCGTTTTTCAGCCGGATATTCACGGAAAGTATACCACGGTTCATTACTTGTAACTCTTGCCTTGCGCCTGTTCTTCGATCTTTCCTGTAACGCTGTCGCGTTTGTAATAGTGCGTGTGCAGCAGCTCATGGGCTTTCTGCGAATTCGGCTCGCCCAGGAATTCCCTGTATAGGGTTTGAACCGCCGGATTTTCATGGGACTTACGCAGAGAGAGATTGCGGTCTTCCT
>JAQTRI010000199.1 GCA_028711905.1 Candidatus Wallbacteria bacterium
CGCTGTACCGGTCAAGCCGTAGAGCAATCCCTCCCAGGATTTTTTCGGTGATATTATTGGAGATATCTTATGCCTGCCGAAAGCACAACCGAAGTAAAAAGCGCATGTGTCGTAACACCAGATAAAGGAAAAAAAATAGATGAACTTCAGGGACCCGGTCGCTGTGTATAGTCTGAATCCATATGCCAGCATGGTCAGATAGAGGGTAACAAACAGGCCAAGACTCAAGCGTTCCAGGGCTCGCTCAAATTGTTCCGATCGAAGGGCAAACAGGATTCCCCCGGCAAAGAAAACAAACAGGACTGGAAACACTGCGTGAGGCGAAAGTTCCAGGCTCAGAATCACGAAAACAGCTGTTCCAGAGATCATGAAAAGAGCGGATTCGTACGCCCGTATCCCGGCGATTTTCAAGGCCTCCCACAGTGCCAGCAGGAAAACCACACACCATAGAGGGAAAAAGTAACGCGGCCCTGATAATACAGCAGCCATGAAAAGCAAAGATGTTATCAGACCGGCCAGTACCCTTTTCATCCGGTGCCGCCGAAACGCCTTTCGCGGTTAGTGAAATCCGCAACAGCCTTCAGAAAATCGATTTTGCGGAACTCGGGCCAGAGTCGGGCGGCAATGTGAAATTCAGCGTATGAGCACTGCCAGAGCAGAAAATTCGACACCCTTGATTCACCGCTGGTTCTAATCAGAAGGTCCACATCCGGCAGCTCAGGCAGATAAAAAAAGCTCCGGAACTTGGCTTCGCTGATAGGGCCTTTCCTTACCTGCGTAACCGCTTTCTCAACAGCATCGAGAAGTTCCATCCTGCCGCTGTAATTGAGCGCGAGCACTAAGTTCAGCCCGGTGCATGAAGCGGTAACTTCTCTGGCGCGCGCCAGTTCTTCCTGGCATGAGATCGGCAGTTCGTGAATACGGCCTATAGCCTGCAGCCTTACATTATTGCGCTTCAGGCTGTCCACTTCCTTGCGCAGATACTCACGCAGCAGGTTCATGAGGGAATTGACTTCTTCCTGTGGCCTGGACCAGTTTTCCGTGGAGAATGCATACAGTGTCAGATACTTGATGTTTAAAGTACCCGCTGTTTCCACCACCATGCGCACAGTCTTGACTCCGGCCCTGTGCCCCATGATGTGCGGAAGAAGCCGCTTGCGAGCCCAGCGCCCGTTTCCGTCCATGATGACTGCCACATGAGCCGGGAGCATAGCCTTTCGCTCGCTAAGCAGGCCGAGCAGTTCAGTTTCCGTCATGCGCGCTTACAGGAATTCCTGAAAAAAGCACCGCGAAAAATGCGGCAGTTCTTCTTCAGAACTCCATGATCTCCTTTTTCTTGTTTTCGCAGACCTTGTCCAGCACGCTGATGTAATTGTCCGTGATTTTCTGGATCTCTTCGTTAGCCCGCTTCTGATCGTCTTCAGTGATCTCGGACTTCTTTTCCAGTTCCTTGACCTTATCAACAAAAGAGCGCCTGATGTTGCGGATGGTAACCTTGGCCTCCTCGTTCTTTTTCGACACAGTCTTGACCAGGTCCTTTCTCCGTTCTTCTGTCAGGGGCGGGATGGAAACTCGAATGGTCTTGCCGTCTGAAACCGGGTTCAGTCCCAGATTGGCGGCAATAATAGCCTTTTCGATTTCTTTGAGAACAGTTTTGTCGTAGGGATTGACAACCAGCAGCCTGGATTCTGGAGCTCCGATTCCTGCCAGCTGGTTAATAGGAGTCGGAGTCCCGTAATAATCGACCTTGACTTGATGCAGGAGCGCGGGATTGGCCCTGCCTGTGCGGATGTTGATGTATTCCTTTTCCACAGACTCTACGGTTTTTTTGGATTTCTCTTCCATTTCATGGTATACATTCTGCAACATATTACCTCCTTACAATGCTTCCGATTTTTTCACCGGCTATGATTTTCTTGATATTCCCCTTTTTCAGGTTGAAAACAATAATCGGCAGGTCATTCTCCTGACAAAGGGTAAAGGCTGTGCTGTCCATCACTTTAACATTCATTTCAAGAGCCTTTTGAAATGTCAGTTCGCTGATTCTCTTGGCATTCTTGAATTTCTTGGGATCCTTGTTGTAAACACCATCGACCTTGGTAGCCTTGATTATTGCTTCTGCCTTGATTTCAATGGCTCTAAGAACTGCCG
Source organism: Candidatus Wallbacteria bacterium (assembly GCA_028711905.1). GTDB lineage: Bacteria > Muiribacteriota > JAQTZZ01 > JAQTZZ01 > JAQTZZ01 > JAQTRI01. The sequence goes on from JAQTRI010000199.1 coordinate 2,152, forward strand.
CAGTGTCTGTTGTGAAATAGGGAGAACCTAAGCCGGCTGCGAAAATACACACACAGCCTTTTTCCAGATGGCTGAGGGCCTTGCGCCTGATGTACGGTTCGCAGACCTTGTTGACCTCAATGGCTGACATGACCCTTGAATCAAGACCATTGCGCTCAAGAAGGTTTTGCAGAGCCAGAGAATTCATCAATGTGGCCAGCATTCCGATATGGTCAGCCACAACGCGGTCCATGCCTGTGCGCTCTGCGTTGACTCCACGGAAGAAATTACCTCCGCCGATGACAATGCCGAGCTCAACACCCTGCTTGACAACATCCCTGATTTCGCGTGCCAGTTCTTCTAAAAAAAGCGGGGAAATTCCTTCCCCACTTTCTCCACCCAGTGCTTCTCCACTCAGTTTCAGCAAAACCCGCTTGAATTGAGCCATCAGCGGTTACCGATCTGGATCCTGGAAAAACTTCCTACCACTATATTTTCGCCGATCTTGCCGATCTTCTCGAAAATCAGGTCTTTAACCTTTTTTTCAGGCTGTTTGACAAATGGCTGCTCCAGCAGGCAGCATTCCTCGAAGTATTTGCTGATCTTCCCGTCAACAATCTTGTCCACGATGTTGGCAGGTTTTCCGGATTCCTTCATCTGATCACGGTATATCTCGCGTTCCTTATCGATTTCACTCTGGGGAACATCCTCAGGTTTGATATACCTCGGGTTGGAGGCTGCGATATGCATGGCCAGATCCTTGGCCAGTCCACGGAATTCTTCGTTGCGTCCCACAAAATCGGTTTCACAGTTCAGTTCGATCAGCACACCGATCTTGCCATCCATGTGGATGTATGTCCCGATAAAGCCCTCATTGGCTTTGCGGTCCATTTTTTTGGAGGCCTTGGCAATGCCCTTTTTGCGAAGAAAATCGATGGCTTCCTCGACATTTCCCTTGGTCTCGGTCAGAGCTGCCTTGCAGTCCATGAATCCGGCTCCGGTCATATCGCGCAGATCTTTTACGGCTTTGGCATCGATGCTGTTACTCATTGTCATCCTCCCGTTCACCTTCTCCATCGTTATCACCTTCATCGGCGTTTCCATCGTCTTCATCAGACTTGCCCAGGCGGCCTTCGATGCAGGCATCGGAAATATAGCTGGTAATCAGCTTGACAGCCCTGATGGCGTCATCATTACCCGGGATAACATAATCAACCATATCTGGTTCGCAGTTGGTGTCGACAATGGCTACTACCGGTATACCCAGCTTGCGGGCTTCGAGCACAGCATTTTCTTCCCTTTTCACATCCACAACATAGATGGCTTCGGGCAGTGCCTTCATTTTGCAGATACCGCCCAAGAATTTCTTCAGCCTGAGTATCTCTTTTCTGATCCGGGACTGTTCTTTCTTGCCCAGAGAATCGAGTCCGCCGGTCTTTTCTTTTTCTTCCAGATCGTTGAGATAAGCGATTCGAGTTTTGATAGTTGCGTAATTGGTAAGAGTGCCACCCAGCCACCGCTGGTCAACATAAGGCATACCGGCGCGCAGCGCTTCTTCCATAATCGATTGCTTGGCCTGTTTTTTAGTGCCGATGAACAGAACCGTCCCGCCCTGCTGTGACAGGTCACGGACGAATTTTAATGTTTTTTGCAGGTTTTTTACGGTCTTCTGCAGATCAATGATGTGGATGCCGTTGCGCTCAGTGAAAATGTACTTGCTCATCTTGGGATGCCATCTTCTGGTCTGATGACCAAAATGGACCCCTGCTTCCAGCAGGTGCTTCATCAAAACATTCGTGCTCATAGGAACCTCCAGATACGGTTTTTTTCCTCCACTCCCTTCCACTCCCGGCGAAACCCCGCTAAAGCGGGACACCGTCGCCGGAATCCGGGGGTGTGCGAAGTTGGTAATAAGGTATTGCATTGCACCCCAGAATGCAAGAACAGAGCCGGATACCGGTAACCAATGCCGGTATCGACAAACCCGGTGGAATATTCGGACCCGATGATTTAACCTGTTGCAGGGGCAGTTTAACCGCCCTTACCAAGATTCAATTTCAGGAGAAGCCCTTGCTGTGATTCGCTTTAATGTCCCACCCCTTATCGGTGGTGAAAAAAAATACTTGGAGCAGGTGCTTGCCAACAGGAAGTTCTGCGGTGATGGAGACTTTACCAGGCGCTGCCAGAACCTGATCGAACAGAAGTTCGGAACTAAGCGCGCCCTGCTTACTACATCATGCACTCACGCCCTGGAAATGGCCGGCCTGCTCTGCGATTTTCAGCCCCGGGAAGAAGTGATCATGCCTTCATTCACTTTTGTTTCCACTGCCAACGCTTTTGCTCTTCACGCCGCGAGTCCGGTTTTCATCGACATCCGGCCTGAAACCATGAATCTTGATGAGCGCCTGATCGAAGATGCTGTTACCCCGCGCACCAGAGCCATAGTGTGCATGCATTACGCAGGGGTGGCCTGCAGGATGGACAGAATTATGGAGATCGCCGGCAGGCATGGCCTGGCAGTAATTGAAGACGCGGCGCAGGGAGTGATGGCGCAATGGAACGGCCGGTTTCACGGCACTATCGGCCACATCGGCTGCTACAGCTTTCACGAGACCAAGAACTACACTTCAGGTGAGGGGGGGGCGCTTCTCATCAATGATGAGAAGTTTCGGGAACGGGCTGAGATCATCAGGGAGAAGGGCACCAATCGCTCGCGCTTCCTGCGCGGGGAAGTGGACAAGTATACCTGGGTCGATCTGGGCTCATCGTATCTTCCATCTGAACTGAACGCGGCTTTTTTACTGGCCCAGCTCGAACAGGCTGAAACACTCAATTCCGACCGCCTCGCTTCCTGGCAGCGGTATTTTACCGGGTTGAAGCCACTGGAGGATGCCGGAAAAATCTCATTGCCGTTCATACCGGACTGCTGTGTTCACAATGCCCACATGTTTTACATCAAAACCGCAGATTTAGCCGAGCGCACGGCTCTGACGGAACATTTGAAACAGAATGGCGTGCAGGCTGTGTTCCACTATGTGCCGCTGCATAGCTCAGTTGCCGGTATGAAATACGGTCGCTTTCACGGAACCGACAGATACACAACCAGAGAGAGCGAACGCCTCCTGCGCCTGCCACTGTATTACGGAATGACACCCGAGGACTGCGATGCAGTGATAGAGGCTGTGACCAGGTTTTACCGGCATTAGTCCAATGTCGCTGAAAACTGGTACTCAGTTCCTGCAGCATCCTGATCAAGGCAGTATGGGGCTACAATCAGGCGTACCACATTCTGGCCAAACTGGTTGACATCATAAGTGAATCCGGATTTATCCCGCTGCTCATCGGAAAAAGTCCCGCTGCGGTAAATTTTTATCAGGCGTACAGGATACTTTTTGGAGCAGTTGAATGTCAGCTTCAGTTTCCCGACTGCAGCAGGCTCAAGTACCAGAAAATTCGCTCCCAGATACTGAGGAGTATTGAACTGGACCGTCTCGTTAACAGGATAGTTGTCGATTTTTTTTGCAGCCTGCGGCAGGGGCCAGTTTTTGCCCTCGCTGAACTTGTGGTCCTTGAGGTACAGTGCCGAGATATAATCGCCGGTGATTTCAGAGAGGCTTTCGCCGAGCGCTGAAGTAAAGCCCTTGAGAGCGTCCTTTTCTTCACCCACCTTGTCCCAGATCTTTCTGATCCAGTCAGTGCTGTCGCGTTCGCACAGGAAATGGAAATACACGCATCCTCCATAGGTCAGGCCTGTCAGACCCCTCTCCGGGACTGTAAAAGGGGAATTGTGCCTTGACAGGTAATACTGGTAGTCATTGACATCATCAAAAACAAAGTCTTCGGCCCAGACAGCTGTAGCCTCTGCCATCCAGAGATCGATGTTGTACAGAAACCCGCCGTACGTGGCCTGGCAGGCGTGGAAAAGCTCATGCGCGGCAGTCACCTGCATCCGTCCCTGCCTTGGGTCAACACTATCATTGGGAAAATACGCGCCTTCGAAATCATTTTCAAACTCGATGAAGACTTTAGTGTATTTTTCATCGTCAGAAAGGCTGAAATCAGGGGCTGTGCCCCCGTAAAGACCGGAACCGAGATTCTTGATGTACACATGGCACTGGTGCGCAGGCAGTTTGATCTTCAGCTCCTCGCCGAATTTTTTTCTGGCTGTCTCGAAGTATTCGCTGGTCTTGACAACATAGGAGGGATGTTCATTTCCGTCAGGCCCCATGGAAGACTTATCCGCCTCGAAAACCCCGTGATGTCCGGTTTTCACATAATGAAAAACAAAGGCTTCAGTGGTGCAGCATAATTCCTCGGGAACCGTGTCTGAGCCGGTGGTTTCCCTGTAAGTGCCGCTTTTCATCAAGGCAGTGATCCGCTGCTGAAAATCAGCTGAAAGCTTATGCCAAATCCTGCCCAGTTCGGCAAAGTATTCAGTGGCGTCCTTCCCCTGCTTCTGCTTCAACCGGTCCTCCGAATCCATCCCGTAGATCGATCTCGCCAGTGCCAGGGTGCGCTCCTGTTCCAGCAGGGTGAGCATTTCTCCGCCCTGTTCCGACCGAATCAACGC
>JAQTRI010000200.1 GCA_028711905.1 Candidatus Wallbacteria bacterium
GCAATGAGTATGCCCTGGAACTGCTCCATTTCCTCCAAGAAGATGTTCTTGAGCGAGTTTTCCGTATCATCAGTGCTGTGGGCTGCCTGCAGGCGTCTGGATATCACAGCGTCAGCCTCATTCAGCAGCAGAATCGGGGCTTTTTTTGCGGCCACCAGGGCCTGCCTGTAATCGGAAAACACCTGGCGGGCGTTCTTCTGTGTGCTGCCGTACCACATGTTACGGATCTCCGAAATATCGACATTGATCAGTTTGCGGCCGGTTTTTTTGGCCAGTTCATACGCTGATGCGGTTTTTCCCGTGCCCGGCCCGCCGTGGAACAGGACGCACAGGCCTGAGGCTCCAAACCGGCCCTTCATGCTGGAACTGAGGCGCTCGTACTGCCGGATAGCCTTCTGCAGGCGCTGCATCTCTTCACCCATGCTCTCAGGGTAGATCAGCCCGGAAAAGGTCCGCTGCCGCTCTATGAGCTTTTTGCCGCTCTGTGTAAACACAGGCTCACTCTTCATGATCTCGGCCACGATTTTATCGCTGATACGCACTTCCTGGTTCGCAGATTCAGTGCCGATCGACATGACTTTAGCGCTGACAATAGGCATTTTTCTGAACTCGACCATGAACCTGATCTGCTCCGGGCTGTTTCTAAACAGCCAGCCTGACAGCTTCTGCAAAGTAGGCCACTTGGATGACTGCTCGCCTCCGAGCAGGGCGTCAAAAAATGCCGTGCTGGCGTCTAAGCCGCAGAATTCGTTGAGCGCATAAAGAAAGGCGGCCTTCTCGATCGTGGAATAAGAGGACAGAGTGGAACTGACGCTTGCGCATTCCGGGATCGAACCGGTCAGGTGTTCGAGCTCCTCCATGAACACCTGGTCCGGCATGTAGTCGCGGTCGCGGGTCAGCTGGGTGACTGCAGCCACTAACGAAAATACATCCCTGAACTGCCGCTCGCTGTCACCGAACAGCCCGTACCTGACATGGGGCATCAGGATGACGCTCAGTTCGTACGCTTCAAAATAACCCAGTCCATCGCGCTTGAATTCAGTGTGGATCAATCCGGCCCGCGCCAGGCGCACTATGCAGTTGTGGAAATCTGATGGATCCAGCGGCCAGTACCACTTCATGGTGTCCCATTTGCCTGCCACCCGGATCTGCCACTGCCTGCTGCAGAGGAAATTTGAAAGCAGCAGGATGAAGGCCTGGCGGTCGGCCCCGTTCAGCGGGAAACCGCTTAAAAAGTGGGCGAGTTCGTTCGAGGACTTGAGACAGGAGAAAATCGAGTCCAGATCGCGGTCATAGAATTCCCACATGGCGTTCTTGAAAATCATGTCTGCCTCCGGATTCTTGATTATGGTTCGTGCGGGTTTTGAAAGGGGAAACGGAGCAAAGGTGAAATTTCTGACATCATCAATAAAAATGGCAGACTTCACTGCTGGTGCAGTATAATATCTGCAAAGCACAGGCAGGGGACAGGTCAGGCATGGATCGTGAACAGTTCAGAAAGCAGCTGTCAGCCTTTTTCGAAGCCAATTGCAAAAGGAAGAATTATTCCTTCAGCGGTTTCGAGGAATTGGAAACCTGCCTGTTGTCCAAACTGAAATGGGTGCTTTACTCATTGCCCAGCTCCAGGGCCTGGCTGTTCCGCTCAGCATATCAGTGCCATGACCCTCACCGCGTATTGTTCCCTGAGGTGGTGCACAAACTGATCCAGGCCGAGAACACCCTTCAATCACAGAACCGGTCCATCGTGCAAATGGCCCAGACCGATGGGTATGTGACTGCCATCATGGCCCGTCACCTCATTGACCTGGCTCGCGCGGAAAACAGGGCGCTTCGCACAAGACGGACCGTTCCGCTGGACGGGCAAGGCGCGTCAGCACAAGAAAAAATCAGAGGGAGACCGGGAGTTCGCCGCCAGAATGAGCCGGGCCCGGAGCCGGTTGCACCAGAGGTTGACGAGACTGCCATGATCCAGGCAGAAGAATTCCGCGATTTTTTTGTCAACAGAGCCGGGCTGTCGGATTCGGAATTATTTTCCATGTGCGTCAACGAATGCACAGGCTGCACAGTGTTCATCGACAGCCGCAAGACTGGGGCAGACAGACAAGAGCGCAAACGAGAGATCAACACACTGCAGCAGTGCTATAAACGGGCCAGGGCCAGGCTCGCATCAGATGCCAGGGATTTGCGCGAGTATTACTCGAACGAGGCACTGGAACTTTTTTTGCAGCTTCTGCTGCCTGAGCTGTGCCGCCAGAAATTCGGGGACACCCACCTGGAGAAGCCATGCAGCTGATCAAACTGGAATATCTCACATGGCTCAGTGCCAAGGACTGCACTGAACCGGATGTGCCCACTGGTTACAAGCCGAAAGCCGGCGACATTGTCATGTTCCGCGGCAATGTGTTCATGGCCATTATCGCGGCATCCGGCAAAGTAAGGGCTTTGCCCGCCACGCAGTACCACGGCCTGTGTCATGAGCACTGCTTAGTGCTTGAGACCGACTGCCCTCTGACTGAGGCCTGGGGCGTGCTGCCCAGACTGCTGGAGCCGGTAGCTTCAGTACTCGACTGCTGCGAACAGGTGGATACAGTCAACATCGATGATCTCAAGCTGCTGGCGGCGTCTGTCAAAAGCGGCAAACCCCTGCCCGCAGGAAAGCGCGGCCTGACCTACGAGGACAAAACAGCTTACCCGTACCTGTTCTCAGCCTATGAAACCATGCGCGTGGAGCATGAATTGTCCGGTGCGTGCTACATCGACGCCCCTGCCAATACCGGCCGCGGCATAGATCCTGAATACCCTGGGACGGACCTGTTCAGCATGATCGGCAAAGCAGCGCGGTCCGGGCCTTTTTCGTTGCTCAAGCGCTCAACGAATTTTACAGCCTTAACCGGCGTAGCCGCCGGAGCTCTGTTCTGTCTGAACGATGTTTCAGCTTTCAAAACCGATGGGCCTCAGGACGGCGTCAGTCTGTCATGGGATAAACTGCTGAAGCGGGCGCGCATTGAGATGCAGGATGTAAAGCCCGGTGTCGTCTGCGAGATTTTCATCCGCAAAAACCTGATTTACCGCGGCCCTGTGCGCAAGGTGTTCGTAGTCAGCCTCGGATTGGCTGCCAGGCTGTTGTCGTCTGTGATGGCCCTGGACAAGATCATTGCAGTCAGGATTTTTCCGCAGGACTGGGAATAATTTTATGGATGTCAGATTCGTCATTCCATACCCGTCCAGGAAGCCTATGAGGAGGGAAAATGGACCTAAAGATCAATAATCCGGTGCTCTGCCGTATAATGGGCCGGGTGCTGGACAATAAACCAGCGTGTTGTCCGATCTGTTCCTCTCAGTGCAAGTACTGGCGGCGCGCAAGGGTCAAAATTGATCGCTCCCCCTATACCAGAGAAGAACTTGCCGGTTTCAGCAGGTTGAATGAAGCCCTGACAGAGCTTTCCTGTTCAATCCGTAATAAAGTGAAGAAGCACTACCCGGTGATGAAAAAGCGGCTGGATAACGAAGATACCTTTCTGCACGATCATGAGATTTATATTGAGATCGGTTTCATATTGCGCGAGTCTGACCCTGAATATGCTAAATTTGAAGGTGATCCCTGTTACTACATGAGAAGCAAGCATGGGGCCGAATTTGTTCACAGGAATCATTACTGCGATGGAGATGACTGGAGCGAATACTTCGGCCCCCTGGGACTGGGCCAGAAAAACTGCTACATGTTCCACGAGCTTTGCGATGATTTTCATGACAAAAGGGTTTTACTCAGGTTCGGAGAAATCTGGACTGATGTAAAACTGGTTATTCAGAATTTCAGGAAGATTTAGATGGGAGATACGGGGGAGTCTTACCTGACTCCTGATATGCAGCAGATATCGCGGCAGACAACAGGATGAAGGACAGTGATATCAACCTCCTGGTGATCGTCAAGAACAGCTCCCTTCCGCGGTACAAACGCGCCGGAAAAATCCGCTGAGTCCTCCAGGAACTGGTCCGCATGCCTGTCGATGTCCTGATTTTTACGGAAAGAGAAGTCAATGAGTGGGCAGCAGTCCCCGGCCGCCTTTGTCACTAAGGTCTTAGCTGAGGGAAGAGTGATCTATGAAAACCAGGGCTGACCTGGTTCTGGAATGGCTGGAAAAAACATTGAAAGGGTACCTGATTTTCCTGGACACTGAATTTCCCAGAACACATTCGATCGGCACTTTGATCAGCCTGGCCGCAGAGAAAGACAGCAGCATCGCTTTATTCATGGAAGCAGGTGACAGCCTGACTGATTTTTCCGTATGTCAGATTCCATACCGCTTGGAAGAGGCGGAAAAAACGGACTGGCAAGGAGGGGATTCCAGGCTTCAATCGCTTCGTCATTCTGACTCAGTTTTGATCAGCAGCACGCTTTTCCGGCCGCGGGTGAGTGCCACATAGAACAGCGATTTTTCCTGCAGGATCAGCCTGTTGCGGTCTTCCTCAGTGTCGGCTTTGTCGATCAGCGATTTCAGCGGATTGTCTGTCAGGCTGAAAGTGCTTTCTCCGCTGATGTCATGCATGACAGTATTGTACAGGATTGACTGCCCGGATCATCACGATATTATGGAGCAGCTTCAAGCAATTTCCGGATCTTCTCGAAAAAATCAGAAGCGCTGTCCGACATTTCCCTGACCTCAGTCGCTTCAAAGCGGAACAGTTCCGAATAATCGCCTTTGTTCCGCTTCTCAAAAGCGGTTTTTACCAGCCTGCCGTATTCCCTGCCGAGAACCCCGGTACGGATGTAAGTGCGGTTGAACCACCCGATCAATTGCCTGTGCTTCGAAGCAGTAAATCCGTCCTTGAGAGCAAGTGCGGTGATCAAATAGAAAGTGCTGTAGTAAATCCTGTTGACTGCTGCCGACAGGAAACCGTTTTCAAGCATGAGGCGGGCTGCGGACAAAGCTTCGCTGGACTGCTCGGTCCTGAAGGCGATCAACTGTCTCTTGTCACTGTCGTTCAAGGTCATACAGTCACGCCGTTTTCCAGGGCGTTGACAACGAAAGGCTGCCGCCCCAGGACTGTGGAAAGATCGGATTCGGCAATGATTTTTGGGTCGATCTGCACATCGTGCCTGAGATCGATCTCGTAACAGGCGTCAATGATCTCATTTTCCAGTTTCCAGTCCACCAGACGGCCCACGACAATCAGAACATCAAAGTCCGAATCCATTCCATCATGGCCCGTTGCCCTTGAGCCGTAAAAAACGACTTTCCGGATGTCCTTGAAACGCCCGTGCAAAAGCTCCTTCAATTCCCTGACGATCGCAATGTTGTCCATAGTTTCCCTGCATTTCTTGTATGCACATCATGATACCCCTGAGTTTGCCGCCGGTCAAGGAGGAGCGGCCGAATCGGGGGTGTTCCGGGCCTGGTGCAGCTTTTCGTAATTGATGGCTCTGGAGCGCGGGTCTTCGCGGAATTTGCGGATGAACTCACGCACCTGCTTCTGCTGGGACTTGGCCACCCTGGCATAGGCTTCGAGGAATTCGTCGATGATGCAGATCTGCGGGGCCAGCATGAAGGTATTTTACAGTTTTTGCTGCAGGGGATACAAGCGGGCATGGTTTTCAAAGGTTAACACGCCACACAATGTCAGATTCCCGATGCATTTCGCGTTAACCTTTACAAAGGCTTAACAGGAGATACGCATGATCTTCAAAAACACCTGGATCGAGTTTTTTGGCCTGGATTTCGACGCCATCTTCTGCAGGCTGCAGTCTGACGAAAAGCTCAGGTGCTATCTGCACAGGCTGCCAGGCAGGCTCTCAGCCCTGATCAGGGAGGAGGCTGATTTCAGGAACCAGGGGAGGAAAGTGGGGTTTGTGGGGTGATCGGTGATAAATGTGCAAAGGCCTTGATCTCTGCTGCCGCACAGGATAAAATTATTACGCTAACATGTGCGCGGGGTGAACATGAGCAAAAAAGAACTGCTGATCAGTGAGATCGAACATTTTCCGGATCCTTTTCTGGATGAAATACTCGATTTTATCGGCTATCTGAAACAAAAGCTGGCTGGGGACAAAATCGAGACTGACGAAGCCAGCGAAGCAGTGCTGAGGCAGGACTGGCTCAAGGCTGAAGAGGACGAAGCATGGCAGGATTTATAAAAGGTGACATCGTCATACTGCCGTTCCCGTTCTCGGACCTGTCTGCGTCCAAACGCCGACCGGCTGTTGTTGTTGCGGCTCTGGAAGGAAACGATGTCATCCTCTGCCAGATCACAAGCCAGACCGTCAGAGATCACTACGCCTTACCCGTCAGTGACCAGGACTTTGTTTCAGGTGGTCTGAAACAGGCCAGCAACATCAGGCCAAATCGCATCTTTACAGCCGACAGCCGTATCGTTCTTTACTCAGCCGGCAGGCTGTCAAAAGACAAAATTGCCCAATTGGTAGAAGCAGTTGTCAGCATCATCAGAGCCGATTCCAAATGTTGATCAACCGCTCCTATGAGTGTTTCTGATTTCCCCTGTTCTCTGCATAACTGCCTGACCGACATCCTTAGTGGCCTGTTGCGATCAGAAAAGACCTGAAACAGCGGGGAATTCATGTTCAGCCTGAGCCTGGGATTTTGTGCGCTTTTGTTCCATATTGATAGATGTCAGATTTCCTCCTGCCCATGCGTTCATGCTATCAGAGCACAGAAAACACCACACAGGGA
>JAQTRI010000201.1 GCA_028711905.1 Candidatus Wallbacteria bacterium
TGCCCATATACATTCTAATGCTGACTGCCCGGGGGAAACCGACAGAAGAAAGCATCGAAGGCGCACTTGACTTTCTCGATGTCTGCCACAGCTGGGTGGTGAAAGGGTTCGTTTCAGTAACTACCAATACAATGCAAGGAGAATGGGGATATGCAGGAAGTTAGCACTTTGTCGTTGCTTTCCGGCTGGGCAAAACCGTTCTGCCGTTTTAACAACGAACCCAGAATTGAAGATAGGGAGTATCGCAACCGGCTCTCTGCGCCGTGTGTCATAACCGCAGAATCTACCGCTGCTTTTGACCTCAACTCATGTCTGACAGGTGCCGGTAATGATACGGTAGTTGCCGCGTCAGTAGCGAACACTATCAGGAACAAACTCTTGTCACTGTCTTTTCTTTCAGATAACTGGGACGGTTACGGCGCGAAACCGATTTCATCTCAGGCCGTCTCTCGTGCGGCGATGCTGGTCGATGAAGCTTTTGATGAGGCAACACCAGTTCCGTCTGTAGTTCCTGTCCCGAACGGAAGCGTACAACTGGAATGGCATGAAAACAATGTGGACCTGGAAATTGAATTCCTCTCCAGTAACAAGCTTCTGGTCTCTTTTGACGACCTGGACGAAGACATTTCCTGGGAAAAAGTGATCACTGATGATTATACGGCCCTGGTCCAGGCTTTGAACCGTCTTGCCACGCATTCAGGCTGATGCAATGATCCCGGAAGAGCTGAACAAACTATCTGACGACAAGGGCATTTCAAATGCTGCAGTTCTTTGGCGAAGAATTACTCCGGTTTGGATTGTTCCGGACAAAAACACCGGCACCAAGCGAGTCAGCTCAGCTGCGTTTTACGACAGCCCCGATGGCAGCCCGCTTTCTATGATTTTGGCTGAGAAAATCCTCGCCTCCAGAACACCTCAAGAATATCTGATTAACTTTCCCGGCCTGTATCTTGCTTCAATCACTGCAGGAACAGCACGGGATAATCATCAGCGCGTTGCACAAACAGGCAAAGACAAGGCGCACATTTCGGTGATCGGTGATAAAACACAATCCGTCAGGAAAGCTCTGGCTAAAGCTGCTGTCTGGGTTGTAAATCCGGTCTGATCCGACTATTGTTCGGCCTTCTCGTTCTTGTGTAGCTCTTCCCACACAGGCCTCAGAAAATGAATTCCCCGCCGGGCGTAAGTATCGATGATCCTCTCCGCATCCTCTCGCTTTCCTTTTTCGTAAATGCCTTTGACAATTTTGATGATATCTTTTTCATCGTGAGTCGGGGTCCCTTTTTCCAGTATTTTCAAGTAAATCCTGCCGCTGCATCCGAGGATTCCTTCCAACTATCAAAAAATATTTCCAGAGCCGTGCTAGAGATACAGGGCATAAAAAACAAGGCGATCATACAGATGGTTGCATGATATTTTGTGATTCATTTCGGAATGACTTTTCACGGCTTGACGATTATACTTTCGGTAAGGTTTTTAACTGTCTTGACAAGGGTGGGTCAGGATTCGTTGGCAAAACACAATAATCCTTCGAATATCTTTTTCTGACTGTCATTCCACCTGTTTTTCACAACGCCCTGTCCAGCATGGCCACAAGCATGGCCACGGCAATATTCCAACTTTCACAATAGGGGTAATTCACCGGTGATATTACCCCCTTTTGCCATCTCGTTACCTACTTTTTCCTCCACTTCGCTCCCCGGCCCTTCCCGGTAGCTTCAATCCTGCCCTGGTCCCTCAACTCCCGGACTACTTTTCTGATCATGTCAATACTGACATTCGGGCATGCCTTTCCAACATCCGTGATTGCGAAAGGAGTGACAAACTTGTCAATGACCTTCATGATCTGCTCCGTTTTTGTGCGACTGCCCGCTATTTCGCCGGCCTTTTCTTCGAAAGCTTTATATGCGGCTGTCATGAGGCTCAAAAAATAACCGATCCAGGGCTCGGAATCATGCATGCTATCATGCCATTTCTGTGATGCGGCGTACAGGCAGTCATAATAGCTTTCCTTTGAATCCTCTACGATCTTCTCCAGGCTGATGTACTTGCCGACCATAAATCCGGCTTTGTACAACAGTAAAAGTGTAAGCAGCCTGGCAACTCGTCCATTCCCGTCAGCAAAGGGATGAATGCATAAAAAATCAAGAATGAACAAGGCAACAAGGATCAGAGGTTCAATTTCTCCAGCGTCAGAAAATGTTTTGAAACTCAGGATCAGTCCTTCCATGCATCGCGATGTATCCGCAGCAGTTACAGGCTTGAACCTGACCTTTTTCCTGCCATTCTTGCTCAGTTCAATTATCTCGTTTTCCCCGACCTTCCATGCTCCTGCTTTTACAGTTGTGTATCGATAGAGCATGGCATGAAACTGAAGTATCACACTGGTTCGAACAGGAATGTTCCTGTGATTCTCGTGGATCAGCTTCAACGCGTCTCGATATCCGGCGATTTCCGCTTCGCTTCTAGAAGCCAACTCTGTTTTCTCATTTTTTACGATCTTTTCCACGCGTCCGTTTCCAGCTGTAATGCCCTCGATCCTGTTAGAAGACTCCGCGCTCTGAATCAGGGCATTTTCCAGCAGGCTTTCCAAAACATCCGGTTCCCGGTTAGTGAAAAGCTCTTCCCTGCCTTTGCACTCTCCCAGCACCCTGATGGTAGAAAGCATACCGTGAGTTAACTTGATACTGTTAAGGTATGTTTTCGTAAAGGATTTCATGACGGAATTATACCAGTTCCGCTATAGTTCTGAACAGCTGAATTAGTATGCAGCGACAATCAGATCGAAAAACTTGTCAATCCACCATCGCGAACGCCGACAGCTGATCCACACCAGTTTCCATGCCGAATACCCTGGCTTTGATTCCCAGGGACACGATGTTGCTCATGTCGGAGCGGAAGGTGATAGATCCGTTCTTGTCAGGTTGCATTCCTGTTCCGGGAAAAATATAATGAACTCGCCTTATCGGAACAATCCGGCCATAGGGAGATGTAATGAAAATTCTCATTATCGGCAATGGCGCAAGGGAACACGCTCTGGCCTGGAAATTCGCGCAGAGCAAGAAAGTGGACAGTATTTTCATCATCCCGGGTAATGGGGGCACAGCCTCCATCGGCACCAATATCGAGGCTGATCCGATGGATTTCGAAGCCCTTCACTCCCTGATCGCCACCAGACACATCGACCTGACTGTCGTCGGCCCGGAAATTCCCCTGTCTGAAGGCATCACCGATTTCCTTCAGGAAAAAGGTGTCAAAGTCTTTGGCCCTACGCGTCACGGCGCTTTAGTGGAATCATCAAAGTCCTTTTCCAAGGGACTGATGAAAAAACATGGTATCCCAACGGCTGACTTCACAGTATTCACAGATCTCACCTCTGCGCTTTCCCATGTCAGGAATCAGCAATTCCCCTTAGTGATCAAAGCCGACGGCCTGGCGGCAGGCAAAGGCGTGTTCATCTGCGACACATACGAAACAGCGGAAAAAGCCCTGACAGATATGCTGGCAGGCGGCATATTCGGCGAAGCCGGCAAAAAAGTGCTGGTCGAAAAATTCCTTGAAGGTCGCGAGGTTTCCGTCCTGGCCCTGACTGACGGCTATAATCTTCTCCCGCTCATTCCCGTACGCGATTACAAGCGCATCTGCGACGGCAACATAGGGCTGAACACCGGCGGCATGGGCGCGATAGCCGATCACAGTCTCTGCGACCAGGAAATGCACGAAAAAATCATGAGCCGCATCCTCAGGCCGGCCATTGACGCACTCAGAGCTGAAGGCATCAACTATCGCGGCGTGCTCTACGCCGGAGTACTGATCAGCAACGGCGAGCCGTACACCCTGGAATTCAACTGCCGCTTCGGCGACCCGGAAACACAGGTGATCATGCCGCTGATCGAGAACGACCTGATCGATCTGATGATGGGCACTCTGCACTCCAACCTGGACAAGATCAACATCACCTGGCGCAAAGGGGTTGCCCTGTCCGTAGTCGCAGTATCCCGCGGCTACCCGGAAAACTTCCAGAAAGGTCAGCCCATCACCGGGCTCGACACACTCTCTCCTGATGTGCTGGCTTTCCACGGCGGCACAACCCTTAAGAACGGGGAGCTGACAGTCAGCGGGGGAAGAGTGATCAATCTGGTGACAGTTGGAGAATCGGTCGAAGCATGCCGTCAGAAGATTTACGAGGAATACAAAAAAGTCGAGTTCGAAAAAATATTCTTCCGCAAGGACATAGGGCTGTAAAACATGATTTTGATCATTGACTTCGGATCTCAGTATACCAAACTGATCGCACGGAAAATCCGCCAGCTTGGCGTGTATTCCCTGATCGTCACACCGGAATCCGCGCCGCGTGAAATCAAGCTTCATGAGCCTGAGGCTCTGATCTTTTCCGGAGGTCCGGCCAGCGTTTACGCCAAAGGAGCCCCGACCATCGCCCAGAGCGTTGTAGACTGCGGGCTGCCGATCCTGGGAATCTGTTATGGACTTCAACTGATCTGCCGCATGTCAGGCGGCTTAGTCGAGCGCTCTTCACACCGGGAATTCGGCAAAGCACTGCTCAGGCACAACGGCCGTTCCCCTCTTTTCCGCGGACTGGATCGCGAGGAAACAGTCTGGATGTCCCATGGCGACAAAGTGACCGCCCTTCCGGCCGGATTCCGGGCTGTCGCCGGGACCGCCAACTGCGAAAACGCGGCAGTTGTCCATGACCGCAAAAAGATCTTCGGCCTGCAGTTTCACCCTGAAGTGGTCCACACTCCGTGCGGTGCGACTGTTCTTTCGAATTTCATCAAGACCAATAAAATCACGCTCGACTGGAAACTGAAGGATTTCATCAGGGAAAAACAGGCATTGATCAAAGCGCAGGTCGGGTCCGGCAAGGTGCTTCTGGCGCTCTCCGGTGGTGTGGATTCTGCCACCCTGGCTTTGTTCCTGCACCAGATCATCCCCGGGCAGATCATCCCAGTAATGGTCAACACCGGTCTTCTCAGGGACGAGGATCATCTGATGCCCGACATTTTCAGGAAAGAATACGGCCTGAGCGTCAAATTCGTTGATGCGTCAAAAGTTTTCCTGTCCCGTCTTTCCGGCGTGACAGACCCTGAACAGAAGAGAAAAATCATCGGCCATACCTTTATCGAGGTTTTTGAAAAAGAGGCCCTCCGCCACAAAGGCGTAAAGTTCCTGGCCCAGGGAACATTGTATCCTGATGTGATAGAAAGCGCAGGCGGCAACAAACTGGCAGCCAAGATCAAATCCCATCACAATGTCGGCGGATTGCCTGAGCGCCTGCCTTTTTCGCTGATCGAGCCGTTCCGCGAGCTGTTCAAAGATGAAGTGCGCGTCATTGCCAGAAAAATCGGGCTGCTGCCTGAGCTGGTCGGCCGCCACCCTTTCCCTGGCCCGGGCTTAGCTGTACGAATCATCGGGGAGATCACGGAAGAGCGTCTGGCGATCCTGCGCAAGGCTGACGCCATTTTTATCGAAGAACTGAAAACGCGCAAGCTCTACAACAAAGTCTGGCAGTCCTTCTGCGTGCTTCTTCCTGTCCAGAGCGTAGGCGTGATGGGAGATGAACGCACATACGAATCCCTGCTCGCGCTGCGCTCGGTCGGAAGCGTTGACGGCATGACTGCCGAATGGAGCCGGCTGCCTTTAGAGTTCTTAGCCCATGTTTCCTCGCGCATCATCAATGAGGTGCGGGGAGTCAACCGCGTAGTGTACGACATCTCCAGCAAGCCGCCGTCCACCATCGAGTGGGAGTGAACTGCAGTCATACAGCAAAGCTCGGTTTTCAGCAACTTGTTATTGAGCCTTCCGTCCATAAAGAGTATCAATTTCGGCAACATCTCCTTAGGGACATGGGAATTCCCAAGTTTACTTTATGGACCTAAAGATCAATAAATGGAGTTACATTTTCCAGAAGTGGACCAGCAGTGGAATCAACGATTCCATTTTCCACTCCGGGAGTTTCGTACTGACTACGCTGAATGCAAATCCTTCTTCGTTTACAGGGGTAAAGAGAAACTTCTTCGCAACCAGGTGCTGTAGCTGGCATGCGAAGAGGTTCTGATGCAATTGAAGCCTGAAGCGGATTTATAACAATTTGTATCCGGACTTATTGACTTTCAGTCAATATACCTACAAGGGAATCGAGCCCTGTAATCATCCTTCGTGCAATTGTACTCAGGCTGAAACCAGTCTTCGATAATCTTCAACTTCCCAAAACAGCCTGCTTGTTAAGCGTTTATCGCATTGCAAATGCTTCTTTGGTCAGTTAAAAACTCAATAACTTCCGGCAGGGGTAAAAAATAGTAAAAACCCTTGCGGAGGAGGAGATAAGGTGCGTGGCGCGAACAGGGTTGTGTACGACATCTCCAGCAATCCGCCCATAGGAATCATACAGAAACGACTAAAGTGCTGCGGATGATGCTCGTTCAGAAATGACCATGCCTTATCTGGTTTACGCCTTTTCCCTGCTGGGCGTGACATTGTGATTTTGCAATGAAGAATTACACTGCTTACTCACAAGTTCGGTTTGGCGGTCCCGACATAGAACAGATCCATTTGCTTCAAATTCATTGCTGACGCAAAATCACTTTTGTCTCAGTCGTAGCCGTTTTCAATATCCAGAGATTTACAGTAGTCCTTCCCGGATTCCTTTCTGGTATTGGTAT
>JAQTRI010000202.1:0-2199 GCA_028711905.1 Candidatus Wallbacteria bacterium
GGCATTGACTGTCATCATGCGCTCGATATCTTCGGGCTTGGCGTCTTCAGGCAGTTTGAAGCCGCCTTCCAGCGTCAACTTACATTCGAGCACATCGCCGCCTATTACCGAAACTTCCATCAAGAGCTCATAGATGTTCTTATCTTTATCGCACAACTTGTGCTTCGATCCGGCATTGATCGCCAGTTCGATTTGTTTGCCTTCAGGATTTTTCGGATGAATCGAATACACCAGATGCCGAATCCTGTGCCCAAGAAAATGGAGAACAGAACTTTTATCAGGCGATTTCATTGAGGCCTCCAGAGATAGTTACAAGCGATTTGGCAGACTGGGTATCTTCCCAGCAATGTTTTTTAAAAGGGAGAATTTTATTGTTTTTTTCTCCGTAGTCGATTGTTGCAGCGAAATTGCAGTCAAATGCACTTGAACTCATAGCTTCTTCTTTGCCGATAAAACTGAATTTATACTCCTGCCCTAACGCCAGTGCGAACTTGGCCACAGTCTCGAAAGTGAAATTGGCATTTCCGCGGAGAATCTTGGTGATGTAAGCCGGAGAGGTTTTCATCAACTTGGCAAGCTGCCTGCGGTTGATCTTTTTTTCTTCCATCACCCGGCAGATTTCCTCGGTGAATTCGAGAATATACCCTTCCTTGATGTACTCAGGGTCCTTTTCGTACCGTTCCATCATTTTTGCATACTTTTTGGCCCACACAACCATTGTTCACCTCCTGTTGAGCGCTGCTCTCATTTTTATGCAGCGGTCGATGCCGGCGTTTTCTTCCGCACTGTTTTTTTCTTTCTTCTTTTTTACCGCAGAAGCACAAAGCAAAAGTTCGTTCCCTTCAAAAAAACAATAAATCCTGGCGTAATCCGCTTTAATTGCATAGATCCCGTCCCTCTCATGTCTGAATAATTCTTTGTTGTCTTTAACATCTTTTTCCGAAAGCAGACGGAAAGTTCTGAAGATTTTTTTGTGCAATTGCGGTGCATCTTGCTCTAAGCGGTTCAGAAAAGTCTGTACTTCGCATTTCTTGGATTTCGAGATTCGGACAATCTCTCTGAAAGGCCCCTTAACAATACTTTCGACATTAACCTTGCTCGCCATTAACCTATAAGTTAACATGTTCTGCCTTTTCAAGCAATACCGGTGACCGCAGCTGATTGTTTCTCAAATTCCCAGTTCTTCGAAGTTTTTCTGAATTTTCTCAGCCAGCTTCATCGATTCTGTGTTCAACTCCTTCAATTCATTGTGAATGTCCCGCATGGTCGCTTCAAAATCGAAATTCTCATCCTCTTCCTGCGGAGCTACCCCCACATACCGTCCAGGTGTCAGGCTCCAGTCCGCAGCCTCGATGTCTTTTCGGGTAACAAGCTTAACCAGACCGGCCACATCCTGCAGTTCAGCCTTAGGAAAGCGGTCCTGCAACCAGACCACCTGCTTGTGAAAATAAACTAAGCATTTCAGCTGATTGACCACGGATTTTCGCAGTTCGTCAAACTGTTTGATCTGCTTGGACGCAGCTTTACGATCATAATCGACAGCCATTGATTCGTCTGAAGAAATCTCGGAGATGGAATCGTTCACTTTGGACACGAGTTTGTAGATCAGATCCGCCTGCTTGATCAGGCCCCTGCCTGCTTCGACGATCGGATCAAACTTGATCCGCATCCTGTGCTGCAGTTCATTGCTGCCAGGTACTTTGCTCTGGTATTGTTTCAGAAAATCAGCAATTGCGCGCAGCAGATGATTCTGATCGTTCTGAAACAGTGTGACCGCCTCATTCAACTCTGTATGTGCCTCGGACCATGTTCCCGATTTATCATGCTTGGTTTTTACTGCCTTGATTGAACCGGCATACACCGCATACTTTCCGCACATATCGGTAAGCATTTTGTTAAAAGGAGCAACAACATCAGAAACAGCAGCGCTTTCAATACAGATTTTCTGCAGATACCGCTGCATCAGCTGCAGAAAACGCTCATGCTGCCCGCGATAGAGCCAGACAATCGCCGAAATGTTCTGCATCTGTTCCGGAGAAAAATCAAAGATTTTACGAGTTACTTTGCGGAAGATGTTGCGGCAGTCGAGCATCAGCGTTTTATCCCTGCGATTCTCCGGCTTGTTGCGATCGAAAAACCAGAGTTCACATGGAACACTGCGCGTGTAGAAAAAATTGGAGCGGATGGAGATCATTACAA
>JAQTRI010000202.1:2209-6676 GCA_028711905.1 Candidatus Wallbacteria bacterium
TTCACCGTGCCCTGCGCTGGAGGCCTGGGAAGACATCACAAATCCGGCGCGGCCCTTTTCGTTAAGATAGCTCCAGAAGTATGAAATCCAGAGATAATTTCCGTTAGAGACTTTTTTCTGTTTATTAACACCCGGTAAGCCAAAAGGCAGACGGATATCTGTTTTGACTTTTTCTGCATCCACATCGTCCACATTAAACGGGGGATTGGCCATCACAAAATCACATTTTCTGAATAAGTTATGCTCATCCTGATAATAAGTAATGGCTTCGGCGATTTTGCCTTCCAGCCCGTGAACCGCCAGGTTCATTTTGGCGATACGGATGGTATCGGGAATTTTTTCCTGTCCGTAAAACAAAACCTTTTTTGTGGTGTCTAGCCCCTCGTGCTCTAAAAAATGACTGGTCTGCACGAACATGCCGCCTGAACCGCAAGCGGGATCGCAAACTAGACCGTGATCAGGTTCGATAACATTGACAATGGTTTGAACAATAGAGGCTGGCGTGAAAAATTCGCCATTATCATGTGCTTTCTGTATCGAGAATTTAGCCAGGAAATATTCATAGATCCGGCCGAAAACATCGCCTGTAGCCCGTTTCATTCCTTCACTGTTAAAGCTTCGCATCAGGTCTTCGAGAACTTCGGGTGCGAAAATTCCATAGTCTTTCGGCAAAACCCCCTGAAGTGGTGAAAATTCCGCTTCAATGGCTTTCATTGCAGCATTGACGGATTGCGGAAGATCATTGCCGGTGGCTGCGGTCTCCATGATTTTGTCGTATCTGGAACAACCGGGAAGGTAAAGAGCTCTCCTGCTGATATAGTCTGCAGGCAGAATCTTTCTTTTGGGCATCCGTCCCGAAGACTGGTCAGACTCAATCTGCCTGGTGGCTGCATCAAAACGGTTTGAGGCTTGGCGTAAAAAAATCAGACCCAGAACCGGAAGGAAGTATTGCTGCGAAGTAAGCCCGGAATTGGCTCGCAGGTTATCAGCAGCATCCCAGAGATCGGATTCGAACTTATCAATGTCGTCAAAAACACCGGTACTCATGTTGCACCCCGTTTCACACATGCATTTCATCAAGCATTATATGTGAAACAATGATATCTGTAAAAGAAAGCTGGGAAGCAACATTTACAGCCTGTATCGCTCAGGATCGATATTGAGCTTATGGATCAATTTCTGAAAATTCCCGCGGTCCATTCCCACATCCCGCGCAGCCCTGCTGACTATGCCGCGCGATCTTCTCAGAGCTAAGCAGACGAAATCATGCTCGATTTTGTCGTTGGACTGCTTTTTCAATTTTCGCAGCTCGCTGTAAGTGTGAGCTATGCGGACGATCTCCTCGTTGTTTCTGATGACAGGCAGCACTTTCCGGATGTGACTGTCTGTGATGATGTCCGACTTGGTCAGCACCACCGACTTTTCTACGACATTTTCCAGTTCCCTGATATTGCCGGGCCAGGAGTAATCCTGCAGCAGGGCCATGGCGTTCTTGTCGATCTTCG
The DNA here is from genome assembly GCA_028711905.1 of Candidatus Wallbacteria bacterium. Lineage (GTDB taxonomy): Bacteria > Muiribacteriota > JAQTZZ01 > JAQTZZ01 > JAQTZZ01 > JAQTRI01. The sequence goes on from JAQTRI010000202.1 coordinate 3,715, forward strand.
GGAGTTTCCGGCCGATGCGCTCTGTGATCTGAGTGAGAAAATGCAGCACGAGCATTGGCAGATCTTCCAGTCTTTCGCGCAGCGTTGGAAGCTTGATGTCCACAATGTTCAAACGGTAATAAAGATCCTGGCGGAAGCGGCCGTTCAGGACTTCCTGGTTCAAGTCCCGGTTGGAAGCGGCGATAATGCGCACATCGACCGGTTTGGGATGGACATCTCCGACAGGCACGACCTCTCTGAACTGCACAACCCTCAGCAGGCGGATCTGAAGAAGTGTCGAGGTTTCAGAGATTTCATCCAGAAAGATTGTGCTTCCGTCAGCTGCTTCGAATAAACCGACTTTGTCATGGTCTGCGCCGGTAAAAGCCCCTTTTTTATAGCCGAAAAGCTCGCTTTCCAGCAATGACTCGGTCAGGGAGCCGCAGTTGACTGTGATCAGGGGTTTATTCTGGCGCAGGCTTCGTTCGTGGATGGTTCTGGCCACCAGATCCTTGCCTGTGCCGGATTCTCCCTCGATCAGCACAGTGCTGTCTTTTTCCGCCACCATCTCGATCAGCTCGTAAATCTCGCGCATTTTGGGCGATAAACCGATCAGAGAGCCGTATCCTGAATAGAGTGGGCTTTCGCTTTTCATATTTTTTCCATCACCACGAAGTGGATGGGCTGGCCTAAGGCTAAGAATCTGTTCATAAAACGCGTGCGTGGATAGTCAGGCAGATCTGTGACAACAAGACTGTGACCGGACAGGTTTCTCATCAGGCCTGTGGAATACAGCTTTCCAGCCACCTGAAGACTGTAATCCTCAAAATCAGAGCAGTAGTAAATTTTTCCTGAAGGTTCCAGCCGATCAATCAGCAGGTCCAGAAAATAGTCGTTGACCAAGCGTCTTTGCCTGTGACGCTTTTTGGGCCAGGGGTCAGGGTGATTGACGAAAAAATTGCGGATCGATCCGCTGGGCACATCAGATTCAAGCACAGCTTTGGCATCGGCCCGCAGCAGGCGGACATTGGGCAGGTTGACTCTGCGGGCTTTGCGGATCAATTTGTTGAGGACCCAGCGTTCGAGCTCCACACCGATAAAATTGCATTCAGGCATGATGCGTGCCATTTTCAGAATGAATGAATCATAACCGCATCCGATTTCCATGCACAGCGGGGCGTTTCTTTCAAAGATTTCCGGTCCAGTCAACTGTCCGGGCAGATTTGTGATTTCGATTTCATTCATTAAATTCCAGCACTTCCATAATGTTCAGGCTTTTTTCCCGGGCCAGATCGATCTTCTTTTTCTTTTTATCCTGAGCAAGCAGTTCAATCTTCGGTCGGTCCGGCACCAGCGGATTGGTGCCTACCACCTTGGCGACATTCCCATCGGACAGACGGACAAAACTCCCGACAGGAAAAAGCGAAAGTTCAGTTACTAATGCCTTTACAGCTCCGCGGTCATACTTGACGCCTGCCAGGTTGATCAGTTCCTTGACAGTGTCGTGGAACAGTTTGGGTTTTCTGTGCCGGCGGGATGAGGAGGCCGCCTCATATGTATCGGCTACCATGAAAATCTTGGATAGCTTATGAATTCTATCACTCATCAATGCCTTGGGATATCCGCTGCCATCGATCCTTTCATGATGCTGGTAGGCCATGACTGAAACTGTAACAGGCACTCCTTTGATGGTGCCGATTATGTTGCGGCTGAAAATCGGGTGTTTCATCACTTCGAAAAATTCGTTGTCAGTCAGCTTGCGGTCATTTTCCCATATCCTGTCTTTGACCATGGACATACCCAGATCATGGAGAATACCGGTGATTCCAAGGGCCAGTGTCTCGTTCTCGGCCAGTTCCATTCTGCGACCCAGCAGCATGGCCAGAATGCAGGTGTTGAGCGAATGGGCGAGCAGATAATTATAAGGGGTGTTGGTATTGATCAGTTGGAGAATGATGTTGCGGGTGCGCTTGAGCAGCTTCTGAAAATAACCCACCACATCGCAGCAGTCGCTGATGTCGATTTTTTCTCCGCTTTCCACGACTCTCTGAATGGCCTGTGTCAGTTCCAGGGTGTGTTCGTAATTATTGATGATGTCCTTGACTTCCTTGACTGTCGGCTCGCCCGGTTCCGGTTGTTCAAGGGTTTCAACGAAACTGTGTTCAGGAATCCTGGAGACGAAAATATAGACAAAGGCTTCTTTGACATTGTTTCTGTTCAGCATCACAATGTGACTGCCTGTCAGGGTGGTGTTTTCTTCCACCAGGACCATGTCATTAACGATCACTGGTTTGGCGAGTGTCAATCCGGCCATGGCGGGATTAACGGCTTTCTTCAGAACCATGAAGTTCCTTGACCCCTGCATTGGATTAGCTGTCATGTTAATATCTCCTGCGAAGCTTTGCGCACGCGGACGCGGTGCTCGGGGGGACAGTATATGCCCAGAAGCATGTGACTGGATTCTTTATGCAGCAGGGCTTTGGTCAGTGGCGATACCTCAGGCAGGAGAATTTCTTCATGGGATTTGCGCAGCACACGGATATTGATTTGCTTCAGGCGCGGTTCAGAGATCGAAAGCGCGGCGATCGGCATGTCGGCGATGACCTGCCCTTTACTCAGCCCCGAGGCCTTTGTCAGTGTTTCTTCCAGCGAATTTTCCGTGAATTTTCCGGAAATGTCAGCGAATTTTTCCAGTGAGGCCTTGTCGCTGCAGAGAATCGTGTAAGCGCGCTTGTACAGGTTGCGGGTCAGAAGGCGCGAGAAGATTTCACCTGAGAAATGGTCGGCTTTTTCCAGGCCTGCGAACAACTGAGCATCCACCATTGATTCAAATCCGGGAATATTATCCAGAGATGACTGAGCAGCGCGCAGCAGCATCATTTCGGCGATTCTGGAGGTTTTATGTGTGTAGACGCTGGAATACATGTGGTCCCTGGCCACCAGCATCTCTTCCAGAGCTTCGATGCCCTTTTCCAGGATCAGG
>JAQTRI010000203.1 GCA_028711905.1 Candidatus Wallbacteria bacterium
GTGTTCGATGCAGTCACGACTTCGCCCCTACTGCTCGGCGATAGAATCTATATCCCGGTCTGGTACGCAGATAACCGGCCCTTCCGGCCGCGGCAGAAAAGTGAGGTCGTGTGCCTGGACGCGAAAACCGGTGCGATTCTCTGGCGGACCGCACTGGGTAGCAGTAATTTGTTTTCCGCAGCCTCAGCGGTCTGTGACGGAAAGGACATTCTCTATGTCACTTCTGCTGATGGTAACCTTTATGGCATGTCTGCCGACACAGGTGCGCTTCTGTGGAAATTTACCACCTGCATGGATGTCAACTCATCACCGGCAGTTGTCCGGCTCCCGGACGGGCCGATAGTCTGTTTTGGCACGATCTTCGGGTTGTACTACGGTATCAATGGCAGGACCGGGGATAAGGCCTGGGTGCTCAAGCTGGGACTGAATTCGATCTATCCTGGCGCGTGCGGCTTAGTGGATGGCAGGATGTTATTGTTTGTTCCAAATTTCGACCGCCACCTGTACTGCATCGACCCTCAGGCAGGCGAGATCCTGTGGCGTTTCGCAACTGGTAAGTACATCGCTTCATGCCCGGTCCTGACCAAGATTTCCGGTCGTCCGGCAGTAGTGTTTCCATCGCTGGACAACATTCTCTATGCAGTGGATGCATCGACTGGCGCTGAGCTTTGGCGTTACCAGCTGGGAGACAAGCTCTGGGCCTATGACACCCGTGGATTGACCCTGTGGCCGTCTCCATCATGCATCTCATATGAGGGCAAGCCGCTGCTGATCGTACCGTGGTATGATGGCAATATCTACGCGTTTTCAGACCCCTCGCAGCCCTGATGTTTTTCAGGCGGTTCCGGCTCTCCGGTGCCGAGAATCCTGATTTCGCTCTGCTTGATGAAGCAGACACATTCTCTGCCGGGAGAAAGCCCCAGCTTTTCACGCGCCGGGAGAGAGACTTTGGCGATCAGCGTTAAGCCGGCAAAACCGGCATCGATTTCAACAAAGGAATATGTTCTGCTGCCTGTGACGCGGGTGATGCAGCATTTAAGCTGGTTCCGGATCGACAGGGACTCGACTGTGGCTGTGCCAAGCGCGATGTCTTCAGGACGCACCTCGATGGTTACGGATTGCCCTTTAACCAGCCTGTCGAGATGGGAAAACAGGACCGGAACGCTGCGTCCCGGTTTCCCGAGCACAGCCTGGCCGGCATGGGAGTTGCACTCCAGCACAGAGAGCTTGAGAACATTGGAAAGCTCAAGCCCCGGCAGCAGATCGAGGACTCCGCCGCTGAAAATCAGGTCCGGGAGATCTCCGCTTGCTGCCACACAGCCTTTTTCGAGCAGCACAATCCGCCTGGTGAGCTGCAGGATCTGGTTCAGATGATGGCTGATGAAAATGACCGGGATGTCGAACCTTCTGCTGAAAGTCTCTAACAGGGGAATGATATCGGATACAAGCTGGAAATCCAGGAACGACATCGGTTCGTCCATCAGAAGGATTTCCGGAAGGCTTAAAAGGGCCCTTGCTAAGGATACACGCTGGCGCTCACCGCCTGAGAGGCAGGAGGGTTTTTCCCCGAGCAGGTAATCGATCTTCAGGAGGGACACTATCTCGTCGAAATTCGCCCCTGTTGAGCGTGAGCCGTAGAGGATGTTGGCGTGCGCAGAGAGATGTGGGAAAAGCCGCGGTTCCTGAAACACCACCCCCACCCTGCGCAGATGAGGGGGCACGAACAGGCCTTTTTCCGCGTCTGCAAGAACCCGGCCGTTGAGAACGATCTTTCCCCCAGATGGCCGCAGGAGCCCGGCAATGAGATGCAGCATGGTGGTCTTGCCTGCGCCTGAATGACCGAATATCCCGGTGATTCTTTCTGTAAACCGGCAGTCCGCGCTGAGAGTGAAGTCGTTTCTCCGGAAAACTACATGAGAAAGATCAAGCATTGTGAACTCCACGCTGCGCAAGCACTTTTTCCGACAGGTACTCAGAGAGCAGAACCGCCAGGACCGAGATCAGAACCGAAAGCAGAGCCAGCCTGGCAGCCGCTGATCCTCCGTCCGGCAGCTGGATGTATGTGTAGATAGCCAGCGGCAGGGTCCTGGTCTCGCCGATGATGTTGCCGGAAAAGGTGATGGTGGCTCCGAATTCGCCTAAGCTGCGGGCGAAGGAGAGCAGGGTTCCGGCGATGATACCCGGCAGGCTCAAGGGAAGGGTGACCGTGAAAAATACCTTGAACGGACCAGCTCCGAGAGTGGCTGCGGCCTCCTCCAGTCGGCGGTCCACCAGTTCGAAGGCTGTTCGCACTGAACGCACGACAAGTGGGAAGCCCATGATCGCGGCTGCCAGAACAGCCGCTTTCCAGGTGAAGATGATGTTGATGGCCATTCCGGCAAGGATTTTACCGATCGGTCCACGGCTGCCGAACAGCTCGATCAGGATCAGGCCCACGACCACGGGAGGCAGCACCAGCGGCAGATGCACCAGGGCGTTAATAAGCTGCCTGCCGCGGAAGCGGTAGCGGCCAAGTACATATCCGGTGATCACGCCCGGAACCAGGTTGACGAGAGTGCACATGGTCGAGACCTTGAGGGAAAGCAGGATCACTTCAATTTCAGCACCGGAAAATACTGGCGCCATGCTTACTCCTCCAGCAGCCTGTATCCGAAACGGCGGAAGATCTCACAGCCTCTGTCCCCGCACAGGAACTCGAAAAAGGCTCCGGCTTCTTTCCTGGATTTGACGGTTAATGCGGCGGAAAACACGATCTTCCGATGAGTGTTTTCCGGGAAAGCGGCCAATATCCTTATTTTCTTCGATGTGATGGCATCAGTGCCGTACACGATCCCTGCTCCGGCTTCGCCGGCCTCAACAAAGCGCAAAGCGCTCTTGACATCCGGGGCCAGCACCGCGCGGTCCTTGATCTGGTCCCAGAAGCCAAGTGACGACAGGGCTTCCTTAGCGTACTTGCCGACAGGAACATGCTCCGGATCGCCGATGGAAAGCCTGCCGGCAAAGAATTTCCCGAAATCCGTGCCTGAAGTGAGTTCAACAGTCGCCGCAGAATCCGCAGGGACGATCAGCACCAGGCTGTTTCCCAGCAGATCCCTGCGGGATCCGGGCTGGATCAGGGAGCGCTGATCCAGGTATTCCATCCATTGCGTGTCAGCGGAGATGTAAACATCAGCTTCAGCCCCTGCCTCGATCTGTTTGGCCAGGGTGGACGAGGCCGCCAGGTTGAGCCTGACCTGCACCCCTGTTCCGGCTCTGTAAACTTCAGCGATTTCCGTCATTGGTGCCGTGGTACCGGCTGCGGCGAATACGGTCAGGGATTGTGTTGCTGCCGTTGTGGAAGATTCTCCACATCCGGCAGCGATAACGGTGATAAAAAGAATGCACACACTGAGGGCGATTGCAGATTGCTGTTTCATAGGGGTCTCCATAATCTTACACTTCTTTATCGTTGTATACTATAATATATAGCGAAATGTTGCACAAACATCTCAAAACCTGAGAACTTTGATTGAAATAAAGCGTAATGTATAACGAAGGCTGGTTGAACTGCGTGGAGGATCAATGGAAAAAAACAGCGTTTTCAACATTTTGAAACAGGCCCTGCATGGTGCGGTGATTAAGCACCAGTTGCAGGATCAACCGGTAGTCCTTTCATTCGCACCACTCAGCCCGGAACAGGCCATTGGAGCACCGGAGCATCAGGATTATCCGATTCTGAAGGGCCGGGAGGTCATGCTTGAAGCGGTAATAGGAAACGCGCGTGGACAGGCTTTTACAGATTGTTTTGTGCAAGGGAACACAACTGCCGGTGCCCTGATGGAACTGGACTGCTCTGATTCCGGGAACAGGGCGATTTTTGTTGCCGGGCTCAATGCTGTATGTTCGTATCTTGGTTTATGCAGGGGAACGGTGCATTGCAGAAACCGTGAGCCTGTCAGGTGCGCCGAAATGCTGAGGGCTGCTCCGGCTGAAGGAAAGGTGCTGCTGGTCGGGCTTCAGCCCCGCCTGCTGGAAGCGCTGGCCGGGAGGTGTGAACTGCGGGTACTTGACCTGGATCAGGACAACATCGGAAAAGTGATCGCCGGCGTCACAATAGAGAATGCAGACAAAACGGAAAATGCGGTTTCCTGGTGCGACAGCATGCTGGTTACTGGTACTGTTCTTGTGAACGGAACGATCAGCCGCTTTCTTGATACCGGAAAGCCGGTTGTATTTTACGGTGTGACTATTGCGGCAGCAGCGGAAATTCTCGGTTTGAAAAGGTTTTGCCTGATGCAGGAAGATATCAAATAATTAAAACTAGTCGCGGATGACATGTTCGGAAAATAATCTGCAGCAGTCGCCGCAGGCAAGGCTTACTTTTTTTAGCGAACCGTCAGGAGCATGAGTCACACTTCCGCCGCCGCGCAGGAAATAGCCGAATGCGCTTTCTGAATCAACGACCAGTGTTGAGCCGACAACATGTATTCCTGAAGAAAACAGTGCCGGTGTCAGCGGCACAGACGGTCCCATCAGAACCCTGATTTTTGCGTGGGGAGTTCTGGAAATCACCTGGTCGAAAGTGCCGTTCATCAATGTCTGCCCTGTGATGAACACGATCTCGGCTTTGCCCAGCACCTCATCCGCTTTGTTCCAGTGGATGTCTCCGGGTCCGGGGTCGAATTCAACGATGTCGACAGGATATCCGGCATCACGCCAGTCAACGCCTTCCTGAAAGCGGCCAATGAAGCATGATGGAGCAGTTTTTACCACTTCTGCGAAAGGATCGATGGCATTGCATTCAAAGAGTTGATCAGGAACAGGAAGTGCGCTGTTCAAGCAGGCCATGCCTGCCGCGGCACGAAGAGGGTTATCTGATTGCAGCAGTTCTCCGGCAGAAACCTTAACGGGTTTCCCGATGTAATCACCGAGATATGATCCTTTCTGATGCGGCATTGACAACCCGGGCTGGCCGCAGATCATGACAGCCAGTCCCCAGCGCAGGGACGCAACCGCCATCCAGTTTGTGAACTCCATGATCTCGCATACTGTTAGATGATCCGGGATTGATTCCAGGATACGATCGAGTTCTGCGTTATTCATTTGTCTAACCGCCGTTATCGTTATATAATATACTACATAACGAAAAAAGGGTTTGTTTCATGCGAATTTTTTTGATCAACGGAAACATCGCGCTTGATTCTCATGTAGATAAAGTAGATGAATAAACAAATCCAGCTGCTGTTTCCACTCCTGCTCGTGCTGCTTTTTTTCCCAGGATGTGACAATCGTCGGACCCTGATTATTTTTCACGCCGGGAGTCTGACCAGGCCTTTTGAGCATCTGCGCAGGATCTTTATGGAAGAGCACCCTGAAATCCAGGTGGTGTGCGAAGGGGCGGGCAGCAGGGCCTGCTGCCGCAAGATCACTGACCTGGCCCGGTACGCAGATATTGTGGCTTCAGCCGACTATCTGGTATTCGAGGATCTGCTCATGCCTGAGTACGCGGACTGGTACCTGAAGTTTGCCACTTCCAGAATGGTGCTGGCCTTTGACAGCCACTCGAAACACGGCATGGAAATCACCAGTGACAACTGGCATGAGATATTGGCACGGGAAGGAGTCGAATTCGGTCATTCAGACCCGGACCTTGACCCTGCGGGTTACAGGGCACTGCTCTGCTGGAAACTGGCTGACATACATTACGGCAGGACCGGGGAAAATTCGATTTTCGCACGCCTGAACGCCCGATGTCCGCCTGAAAACATCAGGCCCGGTTCCATGGGCCTGATCGCGCTGCTGCAAAACTTCGGTCTGGATTATGCCTTCGAATACGAGGCTGCGGCTAAGCAGCATCATCTGCAATTCGTTCAGCTTCCGCCTGAGGTTGATCTGGGCAGCAAAGAACTGGCAGATTTCTATGCGCAGGTCGGCCTGGAAATCTCAGGAAAGAGAAGCGGTACTAAAACGATGGTCAGAGCAACTCCAGTTCAGTATGCTGTGACGATACCGAAGGACGCGCGCAACATTTCTGCTGCAGAGGCGTTTCTGGAATTGCTGATGTCTGAGCGCGGCATAAAAGTCATGGAAGACAATTTTCAGCCAGTGATTTATCCAGCTGTTCCCAATGATTTGTCGCTGATCCCTGAGAAGCTTAAAAAATATTGCGAACAGTAGTTACTTGAGTTTGGCAAATTATACCATTTAACACGCTAAAACCATTGTGGGGTGGCCAGGGATAACTTTTTTTTCACACTGAGCTTTGCGAAAGGAGAGAAAAAGTTGTCCCAGGTCAGGACCCGCCACCAGTCTATGATTTTATCAAACTGATGGCTGCACACCACCGGAATTTGTCAAACTCAACTAATAAACCAGGCGGGCATCAGTTTTTTCCTGCCGGGTTCCTGCGGAGCAATCTCAATGGCGAAAGCAGTTTCAGGACAGTCAGCAAAGCCCCTGTCGGGCAGAAGAATCTGCACCAGAAGCGGCTGACCACAGAACTGAGCAGCAGCAGGACAATGGAGGCAACGAACAGCGGATTCCCCGGGTGTTCATACGCCAGCCAGTGATTGAGCGGCTCCCGGTCCAGAAAACAGGTGCCGCAGAAAAAAACACTGACAGCGAACAGCAGAAGCACAAGGAACCTGATGCGAGTCAGCAGCCGGCTGTGCGCAGCCTTT
>JAQTRI010000204.1 GCA_028711905.1 Candidatus Wallbacteria bacterium
AAAGTAACCGCCGAATTTACCTGAATCACGCAGAGCGCGCAGATCGTAGTATTTTCTCCGGCCATCCAGTTCATAATATTCGTTGAAATAGCTGGGCGAGAAATCCGAGTCGTAATACCGGTATTCGCCGCAGATGTCACCGCAGGGGATTTCCCATTTCAGGCCGCTGGAAAAACCAAGGCCATAATCCAGTATCTTGGCCAGATTTTCATAGACATACAGGCCGGTGGTTTTCTTCTTGAAAACCGGGGTTACGACATCGATCCCAAGAAAGTGCAGACTCTCGAATGAGTCGTTATTGCGCTCAGGATCAGAGTCCTGAATATAGGAAAGGCCGACAGTAACCAGGTCGAGCGGTACGAATTCAGCGCGGAAACCGTAAAGATTTGCCGCATCGAGATCATTGATCAGCAGTTCCACGCCGTCATCAAACGGCAGGCGCACACCGAGGTCCAGTCCGACTTTTTTTTCGTGCAATGGGTAGGATGTGGCGTTGGAATAGCGATTGACCAGAAAGCCGGTACCGAATGTCACCTCATGCAACCGGCCGAGGCGCAGAAAATATGGATCTTTATGAGTGTTATAGTAAAGATAGTCCAGTTTGTCCAGAATGTCTTCCCATCCGTCCCAGTCTTCGGAACGCAGGCGGTTCTGTTCGTCAACATGAAATGTGAGATCCAGTCCCAGCCAGATGCGACGCGCATGGACTCTGGGCTTGATGCGGTATTCGTACCACAGCTTGTCCGGCTGATTCAGCCCGCCGTCCAGAGTGGTGGCCCCGTACCCGAGGATCAGGCGGTCCGAATCCGGCAGATCCGAGGGTTGTAGAGCCTTTTTGTCGCTGAAAGCCGAAGCAGAGAACCAGGTGGTTAAGAAGATGATGATTATCGCAAAACGCATGTTTCCTCCCGATAGTGCAGGAAATAATTTAAACACCTATCGGAAATCCTGAGGCGAATCTTAAGGGATTATATGAGACGAACCATTTGTAGAGACATGCCATGGCATGTCTCTACGGGGAAAAAATATTATGGGACTGCGATTCAGAACAGCACCGTTATTTCATTGCGGGAGGCGATAGTGAACGGCAGGTCCGCGAATCTGGAGCTGAACTTGCCGGACACGATCTTTGGATCGTTGTTCTCCTGGGAAAGGTGCGCCAGCATGACCCGTTTCAGTCCCTGATGGCGGATTTCCTCAACCAGACGCAGTGTCAGGTCATTGTCGAGGTGGCCAAGGGCAGAGGCGATCCTGCGCTTGAGATAATAGGGATAGCTGCCTGTCAGCAGCATTTTGCGATCGTAATTGGATTCCACCACCAAGTAATCAGTGCCTTTGAGAAAGTGCCTGGTATGCACGGCGGGCTTACCCATGTCTGTGGCATGGCCAAGTGAAAAATCAGGAGTGTCTAAGCGGTATCCGTAACAGGCCTTGGCGTCATGATGATTGCGGAAACCCGTGATTGTAAGGTTTTCAAAGGAAAATCCCTCGTGAGCCGGGAGACCGTGAAAACTGGAATCCGGATACTCGGATGCGAAAAATCCGGTGAGTGATTCAGGGACCAGCACCAGCGGGGAACAGCGTTTCAGGAGTACTTTCAGGCCTGCGATGTGATCCGAATGCTCGTGTGTGATCATGATCAGGTTGATGTCGCAGGGTTTGAGGCCGAACTGGTCCATCGCGATTTCCACCCTTTTAGCGCTGATACCGGCATCGATCAGCCCGCAGATTGAACCACTGCGCCATAAAAAGCAGTTGCCGGAGCTGCTGCTGGAAAGACTGACGAATGTCGAACTCAAACCAGGGACCTCACTTTTCCAACTCTTTCAGGGCCAGGGGAATATTATCCAGCATGGCAGAGGGTGTCAATGGTCGCTGCCCGGTTTCTTTAGCTGTCAGATCGCCCAGAAAACCGTGAAAGTATACAGCCAGTATAGCAGATTCCTCGATTGTGCGCGAATTAAGGCCCTCGGCAATGAATCCGGCGATCAGGCCGGTCATCAGGTCCCCCATGCCGCCAACAGCCATGCCTGGATTGCCGACACGGCACATGATGGTCCGGCCATCAGGTGTGGATAAGAAAGGATTCGGTCCCTTGCCCACAAGGAAGCAACCGTGTTTTTCGCAGAAATCTCTGTAAAAAGCCAGCCTGTCCCGGTTGATGTTCTCAACAGGAACAGAGCAGAAAGCTGCCAGTTCGCCGGTGTGAGGCGTGAGAATCACAGTTTTTTCCGCCGTAAGCTCTAAAAGAAGCTGCGAGTTTAAGGCGTGTATGGCGTCAGCGTCAATGACCAGCGGGCATTTTGCAGCAGAGCAGATGCTTCGGATGAATTCGACTGTTCCGGGCAGTTGGCCCAGTCCGGGACCGATGGTCAGCACAGTATATTTACCCGTCTCAGGAATCCGCTGACAGGCGAGTCCTCTGCCGGCATCGACCGGGAGGGGAAGGGTCATGATTTCCGTGACTTTGGCGGCAATGACAGGCTCGATGTCTGCCGGCACGGCCAGGGTGATCAAACCTGCTCCTGCGGACAGAGCCCCTCTTGCGGCCAGCACAGGCGCGCCATACATGCCGGTAGAACCGGCTACGATCAATACTTTTCCATAGTCCCCCTTGTGTGTGCTGCATGCCCTCTTTGTCAGAAGGCGGGGAATATCGTGCCTGCTGATCAGAAAATCTCTGGTTGTGAATCCGGATACAGACGAATCAGGCAGGCAGATGCCGGCTAAGAAAACCTCTCCGGCAAAATCCAGCCCGGGCTGCAGGAACAGGCCTGGTTTGGCCAGTCCCATGGTCACAGTGTAATGCGCCCGGAATGTGTCTGGGGCGGCACTACCGGTCAATCCGCACAGCCCGCTGGGAATATCCACGGCGACTCTGATTGCTGCTGCATTATTGCAGATGCGGAAAATACTCCTGACCGGTTCAGGGAGATGACCTTTGAATCCGGTGCCGAAAACAGCGTCTACGATCACGGAACAGCCGGCGATCAAGCCTGGAAGATCTGCAGTGGTGTTTTCCCCGATCAGTCTCACAATTCCAGGGTGGCATGTTTCCAGAAATTTCAGATTGGTCCCGCAGTCAGGAGAAAGCCGGTCAGGGGTCGAGGTCATCAGAACTGAAACGCGTGCTCCGGCGAATGCGCAGAGTCTGGCAACCACCAGGCCGTCCCCCCCGTTATTGCCGCCCCCTGCCAGCACCAGCACGGTGCGATCCGCAAGAGGTCCGGTCTTATCGCGCAGAAGCTGGAAAACCTCCTGCCCGGCGTTTTCCATTAAAAGAAGAGACGGGACACCGAGCTCTTCAATGGCTTTCCTGTCAATGGCACTCATGGTTTCCGGGGATACGAGATCGAACATGGGAACTCCTTTTCGGATCAGAGACCGTGGTTTTTAAGATAGCGCCAGAGCACGGTGATGTCTGCAGGCTTGACACCCTGAAGTCTCGCGGCCTGGCCCAGATTGGCGGGCCTGATCTCGCAGAGCCTTTCTCTGGCTTCATTGCTCAATCCGGGGATGGCCGCGAAATCCGTATTTGCGATACTGACTCGCTCTAAGCTTCGGAAGCGCTCAATATCGCTCTTGTGCCTCTGCCAGTAACCGGCGTAAACTGCCTCGCGCTTGAGGAGATTGAAATCAGGTTCGCTGAGCTTCCATGTCGGCAGCAGCTGCGAAAAGTCCCGGCATCCAATCTCCGGCCTGGATAAAACATCCATGCCGGTTACTGGCTTGCGAAGAGGAGCGCTGCCTATGGCTGACATGGTACTGTTGGTCTGAGCGTCCGGAAAAAAGAAGGTTTTTTTCATCTGACGCAGCTTGGAAAGGACACGGCACCAGTGTTCGCGGATTTTTTCATAATCACAGGGGCTTAAAAGTCCCAGCCTGCGTCCGATGCGGGACAGCCTGCGCGTGGCGTTGTCCGGCCGCAGGAGCAGGCGGAACTCGGCTCTGGAAGTATACATGCGATAGGGCTCACTGAACGATTTGGTGATGAGATCATCGATCATCACGCCAATGTAAGCCTGGTCCCTGAGCAAGTGGAAGGGACGATCTCCGCGAGCTTTTAGCGCGGCGTTGATGCCTGCCATGAGCCCCTGGGCCGCGGCCTCTTCGTATCCTGAGGTGCCATTGATCTGTCCGGCAAAAAACAGACCGTTCAGGCGCCTGCTTTCCAGTGAGAGGGTCAGTTCCGAAGACTCGAGGGCGTCATACTCGATCCCGTAACCGAATCTTGTTACCCGCACCGACTGAAAACCGGGTAAGGTTTTGAGAACGGCCAGCTGCACCTCGGGAGGGGTGGCGCTGGTGGCTCCCTGGATATACATTTCCCCGCTTTCTGTTCCTTCAGGTTCGATAAAGACCTGGTGCCGGGACTTTTCCGGGAAATTGATGACCTTGCGGTCAATGGACGGACAGTGGCGTGGCCCGGTATTAACGATATTGCCGATCACAAGCGGGGAGGAAGACAGATTGTCCCTGATAACAGAAGTAGTCGCCTCACTGGTGCAGGTCTGATAACTCGGGAATTGGGGCCGTTCCGGCATTCTCAGAAAAGCCGAGATGTCGGGATGGGGGGTCTCGCCAGGCAGGGCTGTGAAGACGCTGTAATCAAGGCTGTCTTTGGCTACGCGGCAGGGCGTGGCTGTCTGGAGCCTGCGCAGAGCGAAGCCGTTACCTTCCAGCCATAGGCCGAGGCTGAAGCTGGGAGGTTGGTTGTGCGGCCCGCCGGCAAAGCGCTTTGGTCCGACCACTAAGAAGCTTCGGAGATAGGTGCCTGTGCAGAGCACGACTGCCGGAGCTGTGTATTCGATCCCAGTGCGGGTAACCACCCCCAGCACATTTCTTCCGTCCGTCATGATCTCAGAAACTTCGGCCTGGTGCAGGTCGAGACCGGGCTGCCGCTGGAGAACGCTGAGCATGTTTTCCTGGTACAGGCGCTTGTCGATCTGTGCGCGCCAGGACTGCACCGCAGGTCCTTTGGACTGATTGAGGGTGCGCACCTGGATGTACGAGCGCTCGGTGTTTCTGGCGATCTCTCCGCCAAGGGCATCGATTTCATTGACCAGGTGGCCTTTACCCGGACCTCCCATTGAAGGGTTGCAGGGGGTGAGGGCTACAGCGTCCACATTCATGGTCAGAAGTATGGTGGAAAAACCCATGCGCGCGGCGGCTAAGGCTGCTTCGCAACCAGCGTGCCCTCCGCCGACAATAATGACCTCATAGGGGAATGTGCGCATGTTTCAATGTTAATCGAACGCAAAGGGGCATGCAAACCTGAACTCTACACCCGGCCTGTGTGTTCTGAGGGGAGCCATCCGGACAACCCGTTCGGCAGCGAGATCCTGAGCCATGCTCCGCGGTCCTCAAGCACCATCACTCTTGCTCCTTCATGCAACTTGAAAGAAACGGATTCATCAATTCCGGGAGCGACCAGCACAGGCACTTCATGCGCAAGTATAACGGCCCTGGGCAGGTGCATTTCATAATATCCGTATGAAGATGCGGTGAATAAGAGAAGCGCAAGAAGTAGCGGCAGTGCTGCTGCGATCACATGAATGCGCCGGCCGAGTATTTTCAGGCTGAAAAAAAGGCCTGACAGGAAAGCGGACCAGGATGCAGCGGTGAACAGGCGGTCCGGTCCGATGCGGTGCAGCCAGGAAGAAACCAGGGTTTTTTTGTGTTCTATGCGGTCCTCGGTGCGTGAAACTGCGAAGTCCAGATTGCGGCGGCAGTCCTGATCATAGGCGAGCATGAGGGATTTTTCGTAATACAGGATAGCCTTTCCCAGTTGGCCGGACTTGAAATAAGCATTGGCCAGATTGAAATAAACATCCGGGTTTATGACAGCTTCAGAGGCTTTGAGAAATGCGGACGCCGATTTTTCGTATTCCTTGTTCTGATAGAAGCGGACTCCTTCGAGAAAGTCCTTGTCCGTAGCTGCGAAGGCAGGCGCGATAAATGCCAGAAAAGTGATAGCCGCGAGCAAGAGTTTGATGTTCATCACTTCATCCTCGGTTGAACCGGTTGAGGTCTTTCAGCAGCTGGCGCAGTTCCCGGATTGTCGCGGATGCTTCTCCTCCGCTGTATGATCCGGGAGCGTAAACAGCCTGATAAAATGTGTCATAGAGTTTTTTGGTTCTTGACACAAGGGCGTGGGGTAAGCCTCGGGAACGCAGAAGGTTTTCCAGTTCAGCTGCCCCGGCCCAGCTCGGCAGTTGAAAACGCTCTTTCAGGAATACAGCCAGGCATTCACTGAATTGCGGATAAACCTTAGAACACTCATTCCCTACGGCTGATTTTTCACATTCGGCGATTTTTATGCAGGCACGGTCCATGGCGTAGTGACTGGCTCTCCAAACATCATTGCTGAGATAGCGGCTGGTCAGAAATCTGAACCCGGCCGCCAGTGCCGGCAGCAGCAGAGCCAGCATGATCAGCAGGACATTGAGTGTTTTTTTATAACCGCGGATGCTGGGTGCCAGTCTGGAAGCCTCTTTCAGGTAAGAAATGTCTTGCCCCAGCACGCGGATATTTTCTCCTGAACCGGTTGACACTGCGGCTGCGGAAGCGCTGGTCACCATGGCGGTTTTGCTGATCTCGCCTGTGACATTGAGATACAGGGGTGAGCTTCTGGCGGTTTCATACTTTCCG
>JAQTRI010000205.1 GCA_028711905.1 Candidatus Wallbacteria bacterium
CCGGCCGTTCTTCAGACCGTCATCATAGCCCTTCTGGTACATAACCTGGGGATTGGGCTGCGGAGGGGGGAGCGGAGTCGGGTGCGGATTAGGATTAGGGGGAGGATTGGGATGTGGGTTGGGATTCGGGGGTTTTGGATTGGTGCCTCCGCCCGGCTGATGCGGCTGGGTCGGGTTTGAAGGCTGAAGCTGATTTCCTCCATTGTTGCTGCCAGGTTTTTTTTCGTCTGCTGTTCCTGCGAAACACAGTGACGATGACAGCAGGGCCACCATCATGATTCTGCCGATTTTCATAAGATTCCTCCCTTATGCAGTAATAACTTTTATGACTAAACAATACCCGGTGTAAATAAAATTGTAAGTATCAAAATGCATCAAAACAGATTGTCAGCACCTGTCAGGGAGAATTACCGACTGGATTACCAGCCCGGCCAAAGTATGCCCAAAAATGGCAGGAATATGGCAGACTGTGCCGTTGATCACAGCCTTCTGACCGCACCATGAATCCTCACCACCTGGCGGGGAGGAGCAATCGCCGGTGCCGCAGGAAGCCACCTGCTGTGGCGAAATCGGCGGTTCATCGCTGTATACGCAAATGAAGGAACAGTCATTGCCTGAGTCGCGCAGGGCTTTGCGCACCCGTTTCGCCAGCGGGCATCCTTGGGTGCGGGCCAAGGCCGCAACCTTGATTTTTGTGGGATCAAGCCTGGCTGCTGAACCCATGGATGAAAACACTCTAACTCCAAGTTGTGTGCATAGATTCAACAGAAACACTTTATGCTTCAGACTGTCGATAGCGTCAATCACATAATCATATTTTCTCAGATTAAAGGACTCAGCGGTTTCAGCAGTAAACGCCCTTGTTTCAGGGTTGATTTCAGCCTGCGGGTTGATCAGACTGAGCCGGTCAGCCAGTTCATTGGCTTTCAACTTACCAACATTTCCGGAATGGGTCTGCAATTGCCTGTTAAGGTTGGTGAAACAGATTCTGTCTGAGTCAACGAGCGTAAGTTTCATGATTCCCGAGCGCACTAAAGACTCAGCACACCAGCTCCCGACCCCGCCTAAGCCGAACAGTATCACCCTGGTGCTGAAAATCCGCTCCATCGCATCAGCGCCGAGCAGCAATTCCAGCCTGTTAAACATCATACGATGGTTCATGGGAACAGTATGTGCGGATCTGCCGGGAGTGTCAAATCGGTCCATCGATGCCATTGCACATGCAGTGAACGGTCGCGACCGTTCACTGCTCAATACTCAAAAGAATATTGCGCCTGTCCTGCAGCTATGTCATACAGGAATGGAACAGTCTCATTGGCGATTTTCACCGAATAGCTCACCCATCCGGTCAGCAGATCCTTGAAGATGCGCTCCAGAAGCCCACCTTTCAGAAATTCCTCCAGGGCTTCTGACACAATCTCATTACACACGACTTTCAAAAACTCTTTCAGGACATAAGACATTGTGCCAGTTCCGGCTGCATACATGAAGTCCGTGATCGCTTTAAGCTTGGTTTCAGCGGAAATCTCAGGATCCCTGAGGACAGCGCAGACTTTCTTGAAAGCCTGGGCATTGATCACTTTGCTGGCTGCGCGGTGAATCTTGTAAACTGCATCTTTTTTCTCAGAAATACGCTTGCAGATATCGATCTGGGCCACCACATCGATCAGTACCAGAGCAGCCTTGACTGAATTGAACGGGATGTCTTTTTCCACAATGATCGTTCCTGATCCGGCATTGTTTTCAAACACCGTGTCCGACACCACAGGCTTGGAAGTCAGACTCAAATCCCAGTTCCAGAGGTTTTCAACCACATCAGACACTGAAGTCCATTTGAACCACTTGAATTTCCCGGTCAGGAACATCCAGTCACGGCTGAACGGGTTGCCTTCCTTGAAAATTGGCTTTCCGTCAGATGACTTGGCTGTGTAATATATGAAGGTGTCATTAGAAAAAGAGCCTTGGTCAGATCCGGTTTTCTCAAACTCCACGCTGCCGCGGGCGCGCTTTTCGGATTGAAGATCAAGGGAATCGAAAAACCGCTCAGCGATTTCCCCGGCCTTGCGGTAAACCGTCTCCTGTGAGGGATCGAGCGGCAGCCCACCAGCATTCGCAGATGCAGCGATCAGGTTCACCAGCACGCTATATTCCTCGTATGAGCGCATTTCCTGCAGAGCCTGCTGCTTAGTCTCTTTATCGGCTTCCCAGAACAGCGGGGAAGCAAAGAGAACTGCTCTGGCCGTACTGTCCGGTCCAAGAGCGATTCTGCCTTCCAGCCTTTCCCTGACACTTTCAGTGCCTCTGATGTGAATAAAAACAGGATCATCAGACCTGAGACAGGCTGCAATGATATTGCCGGATTCCTCGTTGAACCTCGAACACTTGTCGATTCTTTCAAACCCGTGACCCGGGAAATATATCCGGACATCCCGGTTGTCCGCGACCATTTTGTCCAGTCTGATTTCATAGCCTGCGGCAGGCTGTCTGGGCTGAGTATCAGAAAGAGCGTTTTCAATTTCATCCAGCGCTGCTTGAGCTTTAATTGTTTCGAAATCCGAGATCTCGCTGTTCACTGCCGCCAAAAGATTCAGAGCCTGGGCAGATATCAGTTCATACCGCACAAGGTCCAGAAAAGATGGATTCTCAGAAACTTCAATTTTTAATCCATGGATAAAATCCCGGCATTGAAGTGCCTGCTCTACTTCGCTGTTCAGGCCGGCTTCGATCCGGGTAAGGGTCTGAATCAGGGGTTCTGCATTAGTCGCCTGGGATATTGCCGAACAAAAAATCAATAAAAAACACAGGGCAATAATTCTCATACACACTCCTGCATACTGCAACACTCTATACTTAATGTAATTATGCCTGAAAAATCCGCATAATCAAGATCTATTTATTGATTTCTATGACAAATAGTGTCTCAGTTCGCAAACCGATTAATCAATTCTTCGGGGGTGGTGCTTGAAAGTACTGCGCTGCGTCCCTTGTCATCCTTGACCCTTGAAGCCATCTCGGCCATGTGCTGCAGATATGGTTGCGACATGGATTTTGGTGCCAGCGTCAATATTATGATCTTTGCAGGTTTCCTGTCCAGGGAGCCGAAATCGATACCTTCCCTTTTCAGTCCGACAGCTGTAACAATATGATCCACAGCACAGGTTCTGGCGTGCGGCATGGCTATGCCTTCCTGCATGCCTGTAGACATGGCCGTCTCACGCTCAATAATATCAATCATGGCTTTTTCCCTGAGTTCACGATTCAAGTGCCCGGCAGTTATCAGCAGGTCCAGCATTTCCTCAATCGCCTGGTGCTTGTTGCCGGCGATCAGATCGACTGAAGCTGCTGAAATTCGATTTTTGGATTTGGAAGATGGCACATGGTTCCCGTTATTAACCAGTGAACTGTCCTGAAAAATCTGCCTGCCGACATTCTCTTTTCCTGCCATTGATTGCAGGCGTTTCATTGTATGTTCGAGTTCAGCGATAACCTCGTAAAACATGGTGTGAATGTATGCGGCAAAATTCTCCGGTCCATCGATCTCCAGTTCCAGCCCGTTCAACCTGACAGTTACAAAAATTTCATTTTTCCTCAAGTTATACACCGGGGACGGGATGTCCATTCTGTGCATGAAAAATCCCTCCTGCTCACATGAAAGCAGAAGTTTCGAGAGCACCAGTTCAGCAGTTTCCTCGTTCGGCATCCAGTATCGGCTTTCCTGAACATTACCCGCGCGTTTATGTTCCTTTTTCAGCATGGGCTTGTCACTGCCAAGCATCACCGCCAGCAGCTGGGGAGTGACCATTGTCGTGACAAAAGTCATCATAATAGCGATGCTGAAGATGTCGTGCGGGATCAGACCTGAGGAGAGACCTACTCCGGCTACGATAAGCGCAACTTCACCCCTGGGGATCATTCCTACTCCGATGGTCATGGCGCCGCGAAGGGTAAAATCAAAGCACAACGCGGGCAGACTGCACCCGATCAGTTTGGAAGCAAAACAAACGATCGCGTAGAGAGTTCCGAAAATCAGGGCTTTTTCACCAAAAATCTCTTTCAGATTTACCAGCATGCCCATGACGCAGAAAAAAACCGGAATCAGAAGTTTCGACAACATTTCAAGATGCTCACGGATAATGAGCGCAACATCCGTTTTAGCCAGAGACAGCCCCATGATGTATGCTCCGATAATCATGGCCATACCGGCCTTTTCAAAGAAACCGGCCAGCAATAAAGCCATGGCAAAGCTCATCAAAGCCATGGACGGGTTGTCCCCGAGCTTTTTCAACATATCTCCCATCCTGCGTGAGGATAAAAGGCCTGCCGCAGTTACAAGGAGCCAGATGCCGACAGCCTTGGCAGTAATCATGGCTACGCCTGACCATGACACACCACCGCCCCTGGCTGTGCCGATAACAATGCTGAGCACGATAATGCCCAGAATATCGTCAATCACTGCTGCGGAAAGGATCGTAATCCCGACCGGAGAATCCATCTTCTTCTTTTCAGACAGGATTCTGGCACTGATGCCCACAGATGTGGCTGTAGAAATCACTCCCAGAAATAATGGCACTGGATGCATGAACCCGAAATCCGCGTCCATGAACCACCGGGAAAGATACACGCCTGCCAGATCACCGAATATGAAACTGAAAAGCACCCCGATAATTCCCACCACAGATCCTACTACTGAGTAACTGAGAAAGGTGTCGATATCTGTTTCCAGGCCTGCGGAAAACAAAAGCAGTATCGAGGCAATAGTAGCAATGCCGTAAAGCTCGGTTGAAACCGGAAAATCACCAGCCATGGGAAAGAGACCTTCTGGAAATCCCGGGAGAATAACAGTTCCAAGAAGATAGGGACCGATAATGATACCGGCAACCAGTTCGCCAAGCACTGAAGGAAAGCGCATCTTTTCAAACAATACGCCGCAGGCTTTAGCTGACACAATAATGACTGACAGCTGAAATGCAAGCAAAGTGACTTTTTCGATCAGATGGCTTTCCATAATCCTCCGCTCTTCCCCACGCCCGCAGCCATAGTACACCCGCAATCTCAAACTTCAAGTGAGCTCAGACCGGTTCCCAAATCTGTTTCAGACACCATCATCCGACAATGTATACAGCTTCCGATTTTTCTGTCATCATGGATTCAGAAACGCATTGCTTCTTATCAGTTGCAGCAGGAGGTCTTGTGAACAGATTCACCCCGAAACCCGCAGGCCAGACAGCAGACGAGATCGAATACGGCGTATTCGGCGAAGACATCCAGTATGTTGAAGTCTACCTTGACCCGGGAGAGACGGTCATCGCTGAAGCAGGGGCGATGCTTTACATGAAAAGCGATGTAGCCATGAAAACCTGTCTCGGCACGCCTGAGGACTCAGACCTGATGGGGAAACTCTTCAAGGTCGGAAAAAGAATTCTGACCGGAGAATCGCTTTTTTTGACGACATTCACAGCCACTGGAAATGAAAAAACCACAGTTGCCTTTGGTGCTCCTTATCCGGGAACCATTCTGCCGGTTAATCTCAAGGAAATCGGTGGAGACCTGATCTGCCAGAAAGACTCTTTTATTTGCGCAGCCAAAGGCATTGACCTGGACATTCATCTCAACCGCAAAATCGGGGCCGGGTTCTTCGGCGGAGAAGGTTTCATCCTGGAGCGCATACGCGGTGACGGCATGGCTTTTATGCACGCCGGAGGCACGCTGCTCGGCCTTGAACTTGCCCAAGGCGAGACATTGAGAATCGACACCGGCTGCATTGTAGCCTATGTCCCGACTGTCAACTTCGATATCCAGTTCGTCGGCAGCATCAAAACCGCACTTTTCGGGGGGGAAGGGCTGTTTTTCGCCACACTGACCGGCCCAGGAAAAGTCTGGCTGCAATCACTGCCTTTCAGCAGACTGGCAGGCCGTATTTTTGCAGCTGCTCCGCAACTCGGAGGAAAGCATGTGGGGGAAGGTTCTGTGCTGGGAGGGGTCGCCAGAATGATTTCCGGCGACTGAAGCCTGTTGACTTTCTCAAGTATTTGACATATTGTTAAATTAATAAAATTATCTTCGGAGGTGTTCATGAAATCCTTAGTCAAACTGCTGTGTTGCGCTCTGATTGTCTTCTTCTTCTCATCAGCTGCCAACAGTACCGGTAAAAATCAACCTGACCAGGGTCAGAAAAGGCCGGGAAATCCCGGCGGTCCCCGTGGCGGAGCCGAGAACATAGTTGATCAGCTCGAAGAACTCGGCGAAAGGCTCAACCTTACTGAGGATCAGGAAATCAAGCTTACCCCTTTCATTAACAATTATGGTGAAAGCTTGAGAAAAATCATGGAAGAAAATGCAGATGCCACACCTGAGCAGAAAAGAGAAGCCATGGGAAAACTCGTGGTATTGCGCGAACAGCTGATTAAAGACATGTCGAGTGTGCTGAATCAGGAACAGCAGCAAAAGCTGCAAGAATATTTTGCTGAACGCCAGAAACGCGGACAGGGCATCCCTGTAGAAAAGACCATGGAAATCTTGAAAGAAGAGCTCGACCTTTCGCCTGAACAAATAGAACAGATGACATCTGTGCTTGAGGAGCAGTCGGAAGAGTTGCAGCCCCTGCACCAGGAAATGATT
>JAQTRI010000206.1 GCA_028711905.1 Candidatus Wallbacteria bacterium
GATGCTTCGGCGCGGCGTAGAGGCTGTGCTTGTCGGTCAGCTCGACGATCTTGCCCAGATACATGACCGCGACGCGGTCGCAGATATGGCGGATGACGGCCAGGTTGTGGCTGATGAACAGATAGGTCAGGCCGAACTCGCGCTGCAGGTCCTGCATCAGGTTGATGACCTGGGCCTGCACTGATACATCAAGGGCGGAAACCGGTTCATCGGCAATAATCACCTCAGGGTTGGTTGACAGAGCCCTGGCAATGCCGATGCGCTGTATCTGCCCGCCGGAAAATTCGTGGGGATAACGCTCAGCATGGGCCGCAGACAAGCCGACTTTCTCCAGCAGCCACACTACCTTGTCCATATAACTGCGGCGATCCACCTTGTCAGGATGCACCAGCATGGGTTCAGCAACTATATCGCCGACGGTCAGGCGCGGATTAAGCGAAGAATAGGGGTCCTGGAATATCATCTGGATTTCGGATCTGAAGGGTCTGATTTCAGAGCGGTTCAGCAGTGCCAGATCTGTGATGTAGCGTTCACTGGAGAGAGCTTCGCACTCTTTATCGCTGCAAACCGGGGCCTGTCCGTGCAGAAGGATTCTTCCTCCAGTCGGATTGTAAATCCGCACTAAGGTTCTGCCGATGGTAGATTTCCCGCAACCGGATTCGCCGACTAAGCCGAGAGTTTCTCCCTTGTCCACTTTGAAACTTACCCCGTCTACAGCCTTGACTGTCGCCACCTGTCTGCGCAGAAGCCCACCCAGTACCGGAAAATGCATTTTGAGATCCTGAACTTCGAGTATGACGCGATCCAGAAGATCCAGAGTCCTGTTGTCTGCCGGGTGGTTCCGGTAAAGAGATCCTGACGCTTCCAGGCGGTTGAGATGCGGATCAAGAAACCGGGTCATGGCTTACCCCCGGCAAAGAGATGACACCGCACTGAGTGACCGGGACTCACCTCGATCAGCTGAGGCATCACGGTTTCGCAGACGGGCAGCCTGCGGGTGCAGCGGGCTGAAAACGAGCAACCTGCCGGCAGGTTCATGATATTCGGGACATTACCAGGAATGGCGTTGAGCCGCTTTTTCCTGCTGTCGCGAGAAGGAATAGACTCCATCAGACCGATCGTATATGGGTGAAGCGGGTTTTTGAACAGGTCTCTCACCCCGGAGATCTCCTGAATGCGACCGCAATACATGACAATTACCCTCTGGCAGGTTTCTGCTATGACAGCCAGGTCGTGAGTAATGAGAAGCACTGCAGCTTCGGGTCTGCGCTCTTTCAAGGTCATCATCAGGTCCAGAATCTGGGCCTGAATAGTGACATCCAGGGCTGTAGTCGGTTCATCGGCTATCAGCAGCCAGGGATTACAGGCCAGAGCCATGGCGATCATGACACGCTGACGCATGCCGCCGGAGAACTGATGCGGATAGTCCCACAACCTCCGTGAGGCATCAGAAATTCCCACCTGCTCCAGAAGCCGGATCGCCATGCCACACGCCTCACGCCGGTCCACATTCTGGTGGTGCATGATCGGTTCCATTACCTGCATGCCAATGGTAAAAACCGGGTTCAGTGATGTCATCGGTTCCTGGAAGATCATCGAAATATCGTTGCCTCGCACTTTGCGCATTTCCTCCCACGGCAGTTCCAGCAGATTGCGGTCTCTGAAAAAGATCTCTCCGGAGACGATTTTACCGGGGGGATCAGGAATCAGCCTGAGGATGGAAAGCGCGGATACAGACTTGCCTGAGCCGGATTCGCCGACTATACCGAGCACTTCGCCTTCCATAATGTCAAAATCAACACCGTCAACAGCCTTGGCCGGACGCCCTTCGACATAAAACCAGGTGTGCAGATCCTTGATTCTGACCAGCTTCTTCGCGTCCATCGCTACCTTAACCTCGAAAAAACTTTGGGATCAAAGGCCTCGCGTATAGCCTCTCCGATGAAAGTGATGAGGAGCAGGGTTAAAAAAAGGCTGGCTACCGGCGCTGCCATCAGCCACCATGAGTGAATATTGGCCGATGCCTGACTCAAGAGTTCCCCCCAGCTTGGAGTAGGCACAGGCAGACCAAAGCCGAGAAAATCGAGGGTCACTAAAGAACTTATTCCTCCCACGATGGAAAAAGGCAGGAAGGAAATGACCGGCGTAAGGGCATTGGGAAAGATATGCCTCAGCATGATCACCGGATCGCTGACGCCAACGGCAATTGCTGCTAAAACATAGTCCTTGGACTTTTCGCGCAGGAATTCAGCACGGATATAATAAGACATGCCCATCCAGCCGAGAAATGTCAGAATGCCGATCAGCAGGATGAAATTGGGTTCAATGATGGATGAAACGATCATGACTGTGTACAGAAATGGGACTGCAGACCAGATCTCGATCAGGCGGACCCCGAAAAAGTCTATTTTCCCGCCGAAATAACCCAGTATGGAGCCGACAGTGATGCCGATTGTATAGGTGAACGCAGTCAGAATCAGTGCGAAACTCATGGAAATGCGGAATCCATAGACCATGCGGGCAAAAACATCCCTGCCGCGGTCATCAGTGCCAAACCAGTTTTTCCGATCCGGACTTGTCGGGGGATTGCGGTCTCCAAGTTCGTCCAGAAGATTCTCATTCGGTCCATAGTGGTAAAAAACCAGGACAGCTCTGTTCCCGGCCTTTTCCTGATCAAAGTACTTTTGGAGATTGCGATGCTTGCCAAAGGCCTTTTTCAGTTCCCTGGCTTTGTCGTGCTCCTTCTTAACAGCGGCATGCTCGGATTCCAGTTTTTCCCGTTCTTGCCCCTCTGCCTTGACCTTGAGTTTTAGAATCTCTGTGGCCTTTTGCCTTAGTTCTGTCTCACGGCTGAAAATCACTTTTTTCAGACTGGCATCATTGTAAAGCGTAAAATAGCGTTTTCCTTCAAAAACAATGTACAGGGCATTGCCGTTAACAAAGAACTCAGCGAAAAACGATCCGATGTAGAGACAGACAATCAGAATAAACGAGTAATAACCTCTTTTGAGCGAGCGGAATTTGCGCAGCCTCTTGAGAAAAACAGGGGAAAAAAATCCGGAGCGCAGTTTTTCCATCTTCGTTTACTCCAGCCTGATCCGAGGGTCCAGCATACAATAAAGAAAATCGGAAATCATGTTTCCAACCAGCTTTAACAGAGACCCGATCACTAACACCCCTAAAGTAACAGGATAATCGCGCGCAATCAGTGAAGAATAACCGAGGAGACCGAAGCCGTGAATATTGAATACCTTTTCGATCAGGTATGATCCTGCCAGAATCAGAGAAAAAACATGACCAAGTCCGGTGGCGATCGGGATCAGGGAGTTGCGCAGAGCGTGTTTGAAAATCACTACCCGTTCAGGCAGTCCCTTGGCAAAGGCTGTTCGCACATAATCCTGACCCAGGTTTTCCATCAGGGAATTCTTCATCAGAATCGTCATGGAAGCGAATGATCCGAGCATATAGGCTGTTGCCGGCAGGATCAGGTGCCAGAGGCTGTCTTTGATTTTAGCGATAAAACTCAGCTGGTCATAGTTCTGAGACACAATTCCGCCCAGAGGAAACAAATCCCAGAATGAGCCCCCTCCAAACAGGATCAGGAGCACCAGTCCCACCACCCATCCGGGAATGGAATAACCGATGAACACAATGGCTGAGGAACTGATATCAAAAATCGTTCCGTGTCTGATGGCTTTGAACACACCCAGAGGGATGCAGATGGTATAAGAAATCAGGAACCCCAGCAGGCCAAAGCGCATGGAAACCGGGAATTTTTCCTTGATGATCTCCCAGACCGGGCGGGAGTATGTATGGGAAACTCCCAGATCAAGCAGGCAGACCTTTTTCAGCCAGATCGCATAAGCGATATAAAAGGGTTTGTCGAAACCATAGATTTTTTTTAGTTCTTCGACCATCTCCTCCGAGATTTTTCCCCTGACTTCAGTATCGCTTCCTGAACCGGTTGTTTCACCTTCAGCCTGCATCTGCTGATATTGCAGCACAGCCATTTCCACAGGACCGCCAGGCACAAAACGCATGACAGTGAACACCAGAAAGGTGATGCCGATAAAGGTCGGAATGATCATCAGAAAACGGCGGATAAAATAGGTCAGCATTGAGTCGCCATCCGCAAGGGGCAGATGTATAAGAGGTAATCGGTAATCGGTGATCGGTGATCAGTGATCGGTAAAGCGCAAATGCACTGAAACAATGAAGAATCAATACTTCCTGCCAATTTATCCACGCTCATTACCCGTCACCCGTTACCTTTCACTGTTTACTTCCCGATTTCATACGATTTTTTATACTGCTGCCAGTATTTTACCTCTTCCGCTTCTTTGGGTAATGCTGAATTGCTCTTTTTCGCCTGCTCCAGTTTCCGATCTTTTTCCTCGTCATACCACCAGTAATTAATGATCGTGTAAAATGATGCGCTGTCATAGCGCGACAGCACGAATTCCGGCATGCCGAACTTGTTCCAGTACAGGAGTCTGGTGTTGTTTGAAAACCAGCCGAGCGCGTAGATATGCTCTTTCATCAGTATGCTGTCCAGTTCCTGCAGAAGCTTGATCCTTGTTTCCAGGTCAAACTCCACATTGTACTGCTCGCAGATCTCATCAGCCCGTTTATTCTTGAAGCCATAAATGTTCCCGGTATTGTTACGGTCCGCATACTTGGAGTGGAACATGCTCTCTGGGTTAGGAAAGCGCGAGCCGCTGTAACTGGCCTCTGTGATTTTGAAATTGCGCTCGCCCCGTTCTTTGATCTCAGTAGCCCAGGTAACCTTTTTCAGATTAAGCTTGATCCCGACATCAGCCAGGTCTTCCTTAAGAATGGTCTCCACCCGGTCATCTTCACCGATCGTGTTCAGGTCCACCTCGAAGACTTTGCCGTCTTTAACCAGAAACCCGTCGCTGTTAAGGCTGGACTGGCTCCACCCGGCTTCGTCCAGCAGCAGCACGGCTTCGTCCGGACTGAAACGGAGTTTCGGGTTACCAGGATTTTCATATGGAGAGTTGGGGAAAAATGAATCCATATAAGCGTACTCATTGTAAAAAAGCTTGTCCATGAATTTTTCGCGGTTATAAAGCATGCTGAAGGCCTTGCGCACGCGGATGTCGGAAAAAGGCTCCTGCCTGAGATTAAAGGCAATACCTGACAGCCCGTTGGGAGAATCCGAATAAATTCTTCTGCGCACAATCCAGTTGCCGGCGATAGCCGGCACTTTATCTGCCGTGAATTCCTGATGCCAGCGACGGGCTACCCTGCAGTAATGGAAGTCCAGGTCGCCTTTCTTGAACATCTCGATTTTCAGGCTCTCGTCACTGACGAACGCAAACCGGAGCCGATCAAAATTATTGGTACCGCGGTTCATTTCCAGGTCTTTACCCCACCAGTCAGGGTTACGCTTCATGATAATGTATTCATTGGTTTTGCATGATTCGAATTCGTACGGGCCGGAACCGGGCAGCATTTTCTGCTCGTACTCAGTTAAATATTGCTGAGCGGTAAGGTCGTACAGCACATGTGCAGGAAGGATACTGATGCCTGCGGCAGCAGAAAGAAACATGCGCCATTCCAGTTCCTTGGATTTAATCATCAGCACCTGGGCCGACAAAGCCACCGGCCGCTCGAACTTGTTCCAGTACTCAACAGTAAATGGGTCGTCAAGGCCCGGATTGGTCAAGAAATTCCAGGTAGCCACATAATCATAGGCTGTAACCGGCTTGCCGTCCACCCAGCGCGCTCTTTCATCGAAATGAAGGTAATAGGTTTTCCGGTCCGGTCCGATGCACCACTTGTCGGCTAATCCAGGGACATATTTTGATGTAATAGGATCCAATCCGAGAGGGACTTCGTAAACCAGTCCGCTCACGAGTGAATTGAAAACAGTATTGGAGTTCTTTCCCTCAGTGCGCAGGGTTGGGGGATAGCTGGTCTGGGAATAAACCAGGGTGCCTCCCTTTTTCGCTTCTTTTGAACCGAGTATCGAATACTGGTCATTGGTTTCCCATGTGATGGCTGAAAGGATTTTCGCGGTTTGTTCAGAAGAAAGGCCGGCTGAGGCAGGGCCGTATTTGGCTGCAAAATCAGCTTCTGTGGCAGCGGACAGTGTAAAGCACGCCAGACAGAATATAAGCGCAATGTGTTTCATGGATGCTCCTGTGCAACGGGATTTTACGATTCTCAAGAGATTAATTATAAACCAAAGTTCAGGAACGATCAACCCGTGTCAGGATAGTTACAGACCACCAGAAAACTGGTTTTTGGTAATCAGTAACCAGTAAAGCGGACAAGCGGCAAAGCGGTAACGCGGAAAAAATTATGAATTTTTAATGATGAATGGAAAAATCCCCTGTCTTTAATTCAAAATTCACCATTCAACATTTAAAATTCTTACCCATCACCCCCCTTCGCTTCGCTCCGGGGATAGTCATCCGTAGCTCGCATAGCAGCAGTTACCGAAGCCTTTTGGCGAGGGTACTGATGCTTAGCTCGCACGGCTGACTACCATCACCAATTACCAATCACTGATCACTGTTTACCGATTACCATTTGTGTATCTGCCTTAACGCCTCGTAAACCACAATCGCGGCTGATGAC
>JAQTRI010000207.1 GCA_028711905.1 Candidatus Wallbacteria bacterium
AGCCGCAGCCGGATCAGGCAGTCAAGATTCTTCTGGAAAGCGTCAAATCCGACGGCACTGAAGCCTACCGCCTTTCAGCCTATCACGCGGGCCGCTCTGTGTTTCTGGAAGATAAGGCTGCGGACGAACAGACATACTTGGCTGAGATCAAGTACTTGGAAGGCGTGTATGCCGGGTCAGGCGATCCGGAAGTCAAGGCCACAGCGCTTTATGACATGGGCAGTGTGTATCGCTGGAAACTCGGCCCTCTGACCAGCCTGAGCCGGGACAAGCGCATTGATTACTACAAGAAAGGCGGCGCTGTTTACCGGCGCTGTGCCGATGAATTTCCCCAGTGGAAAACCGCGGACAGGGTTCTGGAATTCAGCGCCGGCTGCTATGGCGGGGGCGAAATCCACCGCCTGCTGGCTGAGCGTAAAGATGAACGCGAAGAGTGCTATCTCCTGGCAATCGATGCATACGACAAGCTGCGCAGTCTCTATCCCCAGAGCCTGAGCTATGAATACGCCCTGTCTGATACAGCGTACCTGTACAGCCAGATCGGGTTCATGACTTATCTGGATGAGCACAATCACAGTGTCACTTTGCAATACAAGCGCGAATTCCTGACTTTGTCCATTGAAACGCACAGACAGTACCTGAAAGAATTTCCAGGCAAAAAAGACGCCAGTGTGAACTATTCGATCGGTATCAATTACAAAAACATTGCCTTTTCGTACCGGTTGGAGCAGGATCTGGCCAACGCCGAAGCCAATTACATAGAAAGCAACAGGGCCTATGAAACCGGCATTGCGATCAACCCGACCGATTACAACGCGATTTCCATGCGTTTCGGCATTGGCGACAACTGCAGAAGCATCGCTTTGTGCTATCGCTTTATTGCCCCTAATTCTCAGACTCAATTGAAGTGGGCCAGGGAAGCGGAAAAAGCCTATTTGTTCGTTGCCAGCGATACAAGCCAGATGGCGTATTACCGGGCCTCGGCCATGTCTACGATCGGTGATGTCTGGCGGGAATACCGGGATTTCGAAACTGCTGTTCAGTGGTACGACCGGGTCATCACTGAGTACGGCAATGACGACTACGGAAAAATCATAGCTGCCATTTCCTGTTTTTCAAAGGCCGAGTGTCTGTATGAACTCGGCAGGTATGATGAAGGTCTGACTGCGGCGGAAAACTATTTCTGCTATGAAATAATTTTTCCGGACCTGAAGGTTTTTTGCGATGCACTGGCCAACAAAGCAAAGGGCAAATGTCTTTACGGGCTTTCGCGCAACTCCGAGGCCGAAGCGAGTCTGAACGAGGCTTTGAGCTATGGGTATTACGATTCGGAAGAAGAATACCGGGCTGACGCTTTGTTGTTCAGGGGCAAGGCGCGGGAAGCGCAGGGCGATCACAGAGGCGCGCATAGGGACCTGGCAGAGGTAGTTGCCAAGTACAAAGACAGATACTGGTGGTATGACCTGTACACAACAGATTCCAAGGAAGAACTGGAAACCAGGGTCCTGCGCGTCAAAATCGACCCCATGATTGACACCATCGCCCAGGGCGAGAGCAAAACCTTCACAGCCAGCATTGTTTACCCGGACGACACCCCGGCCTCAGTGCCGGCCACCGCAGCCACTAACTGGCAGTGGACCTGCACGGGTACCCCGGGAGAAGATTTCAATCTCACTTCCTCCGGCAACAGTGCCACATACACCCACTTGAAAGGCGACTTCTCTGATCGCATTATTACTGCCAAGTGCAAAATTAATGCTGGTATGTATGGTGCCAAAGGTAGAAACAAGGCTGTGGAGCCGTATATCTGGATCGAGGGCGACAACCAGGTGCCGGTGAGCATTGTGAATGAGGATGGAAAAAGAATTGGGCGGGTTCCAAAGTATGTACCCGGATGGGGAAAACACTTTGGGCCTTCTTCTTATCATCAAGGCCCATTTGGCCTGTCCATTTCTTTTAACTCTCATTATGAACCTGGCTCTCCTTGTTCGATTGAAGTCACCTATTGCTCAGACACTGATCTGGGAACCATTGTTCTCACTATGAACCGCAAAGGTACAAGCGAGATATTTGAATCTGAAGCCGGCGATACCGAGCCTCCATTCACAGTTGCACTCGAAACACCAAAGGCATGCACCCGGGTCACATCATACTCCGCATATGAACCAGGAAGCGTAAAAATGTCAGTGCTGTTCACTGGCGATGGACACACTTCCGAGAGAATGGAAATTCCAATCTGGACAATGCAAGATGAAAGTACCCTTTACTTCGCATCCAATATTGTTTTCCCGGAAAGTAGTTGCACGGACCTTGATCCGGAGAAGTATATTCCAAAGAATGCCAAATTTTATGTCCAAGTAAAGGATGCAAACCCTTCGCCTCCTCCTGTAATTTCAAAGGTTCCATATGTTGTTGCCAGAATAAGGAGCACAGAAACAGGCTTTAAGTCCGTTGAATGTATTAAAACCGGAAGAGATACCTACCGTTCCAGACCATTTTACGCAGTCCCGCCAAGTTACACAGATGAGACTATTACCGTAAGAGGTGTAGAATGTTTCGCACTTCAAGTGGACCCTGCAGATACTCGACCTGATATCAGGGTTGAATACGATTCAGAAGGAAAAGTCATCAAAGGACTGGACCTTTACTGCAATAATAATGCCTATGTTGCCTCTACCTTTGTCGGATGGGGAACTGAAAACAAAATTAATCCTGTGGATGCAATCGCAGAATTAATATGCAAACTCAACTGTTACCCAGTTAGAGACATGAGCCCAACAAAACACCGCATCAACATTGCCATGAACAAATGCCGTATTTTCTATATTTACACTCACGGTGCGTTTAAAAAATACTGGTTCAAAAACAATGAATATCTGGGAATATGGGTTTTTGATCATTATAAAAGTACTTCATCCGGCAAAGACGCAGTTTTATCACCGGACGACTTAGAATTAGTTACAACACCTGTGGACTTTGTTTTTTTTAATGCTTGTAGATCAGGAATCAATCACGATGTCGAACCCGAAAAAACGGAACCCTTAAAAGCAGCTTATGAAAATCAGAATGCCTTGGTGGAACAGTTCATTCTGAAATTCCAGGCTGCGGCGTATCTATCTTGGAAAAGAAGTATGCTTAGGTCCGTTGCACCAGGTTTTGCCTCAATGCTGTTTACACAATTAGAAACCCAAAATATTGCTGATTCTCTTACAAGTGTTTTCCAGGATAGTGCTTTTTTCTCATTACTCAAAGAAGAACCTGCTCCCGCAGGAAACTTAGATCAAACTTTATACAAGTAAGAGATTGTGTGTCCATGATAATGTTTTTAATTTTCATTTCATTTACATGCCAGAGCTTTTGTCAGGAGTGTCAGACAAGTGTTGAAGTTCATCAGTATATTCAATCCATAAAAGATTTTTTTTCAAAAATCGGGGACACTATGGAACTTGATGACTGCAGCATCTTTCCGACTAGGACTAGTAAAAATTCCGCAGAAGATCAATTCCCCAGTTTCTTTACCCAGTATATTGATGAGTTAAAATGCGGTAGTGCCAACCTTGGAATAGATTCGAGAAACAGCCGTGTAGTCCGTTATTTCAGAGGGTATCGACATGGAACAGATATCATCAAAGATTTCGGTACAGATGAACTGGAGAGTGAAGTTAAAGTGAAATTGACGAATCTGTTTTCAGAGGAGGTTATCTCCAGCGAATTACTTCCATTGGAAATTGATAAAACTTTCGATACTGTTGTCACATCAAATATTGATTTCTATCTTCGTAGGCAAATAGGCGGTTATCCATTTTGGTGGGACAGAGTTAGTCTTTCACTCGGAAAAAAAACGGGAAAGATTATCCAATTTTGGGATAATAGATTTTCCCTCGGTTGCCCAATCAATATCAAAATAAATTCTGTTGATGAGGCTAAACAAATTTCTTTAGCGGCAGTGAAAAAAGCAATAAAGAACTGTTTAATCGTTGGATGTAATTTTATCACAAGCAAGGACATTGAAAAGTTATACATTTTTAACCGCAACAACTTCCTGAAAGACGGTGTTCTCACATCATCAAAAATTTTCACCAACCAACCGGAAACCCGCCTGAGCTGGGTTTTTAAGATGAGACTTAAATGCTATCCTAAATCGATTATAATTCTGCTCAAAGAAAAGATGATAATGCCCGAAGAAGTGGATATTCTTGTCGGAATTGATGCTGAAAACGGAGAAATCGTCGGTGGAAATGTGCTTAGCGACCTGAGTTGGGAAGCGGAAGAAATGTGGAAGTGACTGATGCGTGTGTTCTGCCATCGAAAATTGACCCACCCCGGATATCGAATCAATTGACGGGAAATACGGGCGGAAAATACGGGGATGTCTTACTCATCTCTTGTAAGAGCACGGCGCCGGCTAACCACCGGGGGAGGAAACTCTACGGAAAGTGCCACAGAAAACTATACCGCCAGCCCGCAAGGGTTGGTAAGGGTGAAATGGTGAGGTAAGAGCTCACCGGCAGCCGGGTAACCGGCTGGCTGGGTAAACCCCGCCGGAAGAAAGACCAAATAGGGGGACAGGTTGCTCTGCCCCAGGTTCCCGGGTTGGTCGCTGGAGGCGAGGAGTAATTCTCGTCGAAGACAGATGGCTGCCACCGGATCTCCGGTACAGAACCCGGCTTATAGTTCTTCCTGCCTGAATGACCAGAGTCCCTGCTCAGGGACTCTTTTTCTTTGAGCTTCAAATGTGCTTTGTGATAAAAGGCAGGCAATGTAATGCGATTGCAGATAAATCGAGAATGCATAATACAAATAACAGACAAGTTATGCCACTTTGTCACAAATTTTTTGTCACAAAAATTACTACAGACAATTCTAAAAAACCGGTTATAATATGTCTGTAAACGAAAAAGGGGGAGTGTTATGAAAACGGGTTTATGGTTTGGTTTGATTATTGCGATGATTTCATTTTCAGCGGTTTCAGCAAAATCAGATATCGTTCCCCCCCATGCGATTATGGCGCATAATCGCGATACCGCGATCGGGCGGATACATGGATCCGCCCCTACAGAAGATTTCCCCCCAATTCAACATTCAACATTCATAATTCAAAATTTTTCCTCATTGAAGGCGTTAATCAACACCTCCCTCTGGACCCTGCATCTTTCGAAAATCCTGTCCGATGAATCCGCCAAAGACGCCGCCGAGCAGGTTTATGCAGCCTCGCTGGACGAAAACGAACGCCAGTCTGCGATGATTGCCGAAGCAATCGTTGATCAGATCCTCGCATCCAATATTGGTACGGGCGAACGGCCGTTCGCCCCTTCACCGATTACAAATCACCCATCACCCATTACACCCTCACCTTGTTCGGGTATTGATATCTGTAGTTCGCTTATGCTCACACAGCTATCAACCCATTACCCCCTGTTCGACCTGTTCGAAGACACCTTCAACAGCGCCACGAACAATGAAAAAAACGGTCTCGGTATCCTTGCAGGCAAAATCGAGGAACTGCTGCTGCAATCAAACATCAGGAGGCAGCAGGGCAATTATCTTTCCCGCATCAAAAAAATCATCGCCCAGTCTCAGAACGCTCAGGTGAGTTTCACTGAATGGCAGTCCCCTTTCTCTGAGCTTGTCGAAAAATACGGTCTTCTTTGCGCGCAGTTCCACGGCACTGCCTTGGACGAACTGACTGTCACAAACGACTTAGCTGAATACCGCAAAAAGAAAAAGCTCTTTGAAATGGCTTTTGACATCTATGAATACCTGAACCGGTCTCTATCCGACAAACAGGGAACCGCATCCGAAATTTACGATCAGGCACGGGCTGCATACACCAAGGCTGAATATGCATCGTCAGCCGGATTGTTCCTGGAAACCATTGACATCGACAGCAGCTTTGGCAGTCACAACGGCTGCCGGTTCTGGAGCGGTTTTTCCCGCAAGAAGCAGCCGCAGCCGGATCAGGCAGTCAAGCAATTGCTGGAAAGCGTCAAATCCGACGGCACGGAAGCCTACCGCCTTTCAGCCTATCACGCGGGCCGCTCTGTGTTTCTGGAAGATAAGGCTGCGGATGAACAGACATATCTGGCTGAGATCAAATACTTGGAAGGCGTGTATGCTTCTTCAAACACGCCGGAAGTCAAAGCCACGGCGCTTTATGACATGGGCAGTGTGTATCGCTGGAAACTCGGCCCGCTGACCAGCCTGAGTCGTGATCAGCGGATCGACTATTACAAGAAAGGCGGCGCTGTTTACCGGCGCTGCGCCGATGAATTTCCCCAGTGGAAAACCGCGGACAGGGTTCTGGAATTCAGCGCCGGCTGCTATGGCGGGGGCGAAATCCATCGTCTGCTGGCCGAGCGTAAAGATGAACGCGAAGAGTGCTATCTCCTGGCAATCGATGCATACGACAAGCTGCGCAGTCTCTATCCCCAGAGCCTGAGCTATGAATATGCCCTGTCTGATACAGCGTACCTTTACAGCCAGATCGGGTTCATGACTTATCTGGATGAGCACAATCACAGTGTCACTTTGCAATACAAGCGCGAATTCCTGACTTTGTCCATTGAAACGCACAGACAGTACCTGAAAGAATT
>JAQTRI010000208.1 GCA_028711905.1 Candidatus Wallbacteria bacterium
CTGCCTGTTTGAGCAGGACAGGATTGTGCTCAAGGCCCGGGCTCCTTTTAATCCGCTGAAACTGGCCGCTGTGCTGAACGAACGGCTTGGGCTTGATCTCAGGATCAAAGAAATGGAAAAATTATGAAAAAAATTATTATTGAAGTGGGCATTTATTTCACGCAGGCCGCCATTGTCATTGATGACAGGATTACGGACCTGTATGTCGAAGACCATAATTCGCAAAGCATTGTCGGAAATATTTATAAGGGAAAAGTCACTAATGTCCTCCCAGGCATGCAATCCATCTTTGTCGATGTTGGGACGCAGAAGGATGTTTTTGTTTATGTCGGAGATTTCCAGAAGGTGCCTGATTTTCTGGAAGATGAATTCGGCCCGGAAACGCCACAACCGTCGCAGCTGCTTGATATCAAAAAGCTTTTCAGGGTCGGCAATCAGATCATTATCCAGATCATGAAAGACCCCATCAGTACCAAGGGAGCGAGAGGAACCCCGCACCTGACCCTGCCCGGCCATTTCATGGTGCTGATGCCTCATGATAACCATACAGGCGTTTCGCGCAGGATTCCTTCTGATGAGGAAAGAGCCAGACTCAAGAAAATCAGTGCCGGTCTCAACCGGGAAAACCATGGCCTGATCGTGCGCACAGCTGCTGCCGGAAAATCGGAGCAGGAACTGGAACACGAATATACCTGGCTGTCCCACCTGTGGCAGAAAATCTGCCGCAAAATGGAAAAAAAAGGGATGCGCACCCTGATTTACCGGGAACCGGGATTGCCATTAAAAATTATCCGCGATCATTATAACGATGAGATCAGTGAGATTATTATCAATCATCGCGAATACTATCAGGAAATCCGGGAATTTCTTCAGTTCATTTCTCCCGGCAAGAGAGTCAAGCTTTCATTATACGAGGAATCGGAGTGGGGTCTGCCTTTGTTTGAAGAACACGGGCTTGATAAAGAACTCTCCAACTCGCTGCAGCGAAAAATCGAGCTGAAAAACGGCGTGTCTTTCATTATCGAGCACACAGAAGCCCTGACAGCCATTGATGTCAATTCCGGAGGCTATGTCGGCAAAAAAAATCTCGAGGAGACCGTGTTCGAGGTTAATAAGGCCGCTGCAGTAGAAATCGCCCGTCAGGTTCGCCTTCGCGATATCGGGGGCATCATTATTATTGATTTTATCGATATGAAGGAAAAAAAGCACCAGGAAGAAATCATCAGAATTCTGAACGAGGGTTTTGCCCAGGACAAGGGCCGGGTGTGCATCAAGGGGATCACTGAATTCGGACTGGTTGAAATCACAAGAAAAAGGACAAAAAACCCGTTGTTCGAAACCCTGACCGAGCCCTGCTCTGCCTGCAG
Organism: Candidatus Wallbacteria bacterium; assembly: GCA_028711905.1. GTDB lineage: Bacteria > Muiribacteriota > JAQTZZ01 > JAQTZZ01 > JAQTZZ01 > JAQTRI01. The sequence goes on from JAQTRI010000208.1 coordinate 1,368, forward strand.
CGGCAGCGGGAGGGTAGCGTCCAGAAAAAAGATAGTGGACCGGATTTTTTCCATTCTTAAGGCCAAGCGCACAGAGATGGAAAAGCAGAAACTGGTGGTCAGCCCTGAGATTTATGAATTTATGCTCAAAAACAAGCTGCTCAAGACAATTAACGCTGCGACAGGATTGAAGCTGGCGTTGAGCAAGGATCAGAGCTTCGGGCTCTCACAATTCGAAATTCACTGACGGCTGCTGAAAACGGCAGATCTTCGATGTCCCGCGCAGTCTTCGGTTCCTCGTGTACCAGTGATCGGTGAACAGTGATCAGTGATCAGTGTTCGGTAATTGGTAATGGGTAAACGGTAATGGGTAAAAGGGAATCAGTGATCGGTGAACAGTGAACAGTGATCGGTAATTGGTAATGGGTAATTGGTAATGGGTAACAGGGAATCGGCAGGGCAATTTGTCGCGTCTCCGCGTTACCATTCGGGCACGAAGCATCGTGCTCCTACACACAACCTATCACCAATTACTTATTACCCATTACTGTTTACTGCCTTCAGATCCTGTAATTCCTTCCCTCATTATTGTCCCAGTAATCATAACTCTCGTTAATAATCCTGAAGGCAAATTCAACATCCGTTCCCGGCTGGATGCTGATCTCGGATTTCAAAGTCAGCAGATTGAGCGATGAATTGTATTCAGGGATCATTTTCAATTCTGTCGTTGACAACCAGTTGCCGGACTGGACAGGGGAATAGCGCAGGAAAGCCCGGCAGGAGTCGGGTGATGAAGTCATCATGCTGACTGCGATTGAAAAGCTGCCGGATCTGGTGCGGGTGACTGTGATGCAGGAAAGAGCCAGTGTTTTTCTGATGAAGTGGATCATCTGCTCGGCGTAGCGGCAGGGGTAAATCTCACCATTGTCGAGTACCACCTGAAAAAGGGAAGAATCAATAATGTCGATGCTGAAAGGCTGATAGCGCAATGCCGAGAGCAGCACCAGGCTCTCCTCGCGGGATTCGGCATCTCCTGTCATAGAGATGGCTTTGAGGTATTCGCGCAGTTCGGATCCGATGCGCTGCCACTGCAGATTGCCGGTATAGGCTTTGATATCCGGGGTGAGCTGAATGGAGCGGTCTAAGGCTTTTGAATTCTGCGAAAGAGCGATCAGGAGGATGAATAAGAGTGTTACTTTGTGCATGTTTTTCTCCGTTTGCTTGGTCTGAAACAGGTATAAGCAATGGCTGTGCCAATCATTTAAATAAGGCAATAGAGCAAGTGGGGCAGCAAAATAAGATAAATATATCAAGTTGCCTTTTATGGATTTGGACTGTACGGAAAAGGTACTTTGCTGTGCGGAAATTGAACTGAGAGTCATCTGTTCTGTCCATTTCTCAGCTCAGCCTGTATAATAACCAGGATATAAAAGGAGGTCCACATGCTTTACAGATTCGGTGAACACCAGCCTGAGATCCACCTGACAGCCTTTGTGGCACCAACAGCATGCGTTATCGGTCGCGTGAAGATCGGCGCTTATTCTTCGATCTGGTATAATGCCACAATCCGGGGTGACATCAATGACATTGTGATCGGAGAATATTCCAATATCCAGGACAATTGTGTGCTGCACATCAGCGGGCCTGACCACGGGGGGGTGCCCTTGAAGATCGGCAGTCGTGTCACAGTTGGGCACAGTGCGATACTGCACAGCTGCGAGGTGAAGGACGGAGCCTTGATCGGCATGGGAGCATGTGTGCTGGACAGGGCTGTAATCGGCGAGGATTCGTTGATCGGAGCCAAAGCCTTAGTCTCTGAAGGAAAAGTGATTCCCCCGCGCAGCCTTGTTCTGGGTATGCCTGCCAGGGTTGTCAGAGAGCTTACCGAGGATGAGATTCACCGGCTGAAGGATTCCGCGCTTTCTTATTATCACCTGGCTGAACTCTTTAAACTGGAGAAATGACTATGAAAAAGCTGCTGCTTTGCTTACTTCTGGCTGCAATATGCTGCCAGGCGGAGGAAGACCTCTACACCGGGGTTATGAAGAGAAAGTTCGACCTGTACCTGCAGGAGGCGCGGCGTACGCAGGCTGTCGGGCAGAGCAACAGATCGATTGATTATTATCGCAAAACAATTGCTTTTGAAGAGGATTTCCCTGAAATCGAAAATGCTTACAAGGAATTGTATGAACTGCTGATACGCGTAGGGGACAGCTCAGGCGCAACTGCCTTGAAAGACGAGTATCTTCAGCGTTTCCCACAAGGGAAATTCTTTGCCTCTTCTGCGCCTGATCCGCAGGCAGGGGCCCCGGCCAGAAATTTCGGGGAACAGGTTCCATCCGAGCCTGCTTCAGAACCAGTGCCTGAACCGGAGAAGAAAAGCGGGTGGGTCCGCTTCCGCAACAAGGTGAAAAATGTTTTCCGCAAGGTGCAGGATGTTTCGGAAGATGCGCTCGGACTGATTGTGTCCACATCGATCAACGCTACTACACAGACTTCCGGAAACAAGGAGTATATCCGTCGCGTAGAGGAGATCGGCTCCAGGGTGGCGGCCCAGAGCCCCCGCCAGGATGTGAAATGGCGGTTCCGTGTCGTCAGGGACAATGATCTCAACGCTTTTGCTGTGCCGGGCGGATATATCTATGTTAATGAAGGTACTGTCAAAGCCACTGAGGGCGATGATGCAGCTTTGGCCGGCGTGCTGGCCCATGAGGTCGGGCATGTCACATCCAGGCACAGCATCCATGCTCTGGAAAGAACGCTTCTTTTCCAGAGAATTCTGGACATCAGCAAAAGCAGTGAGATTGACAAGAATAAGCAGAACCTGTTGATCGCTTATGCCTTTCTGCAGGAGCTGCCTATTTCCCGCGAAAACGAGTATGAGGCCGACCAGTGGGGTGTGCATTTGACCCACAGGGCAGGGTATGATCCTGCCGGGCTTGTGCGCTTTTTTGATCTTTTGCAGAAAAAATATGGGGGAAGTTCATCAAAACTGGGGGTGCTTCTGTCCACCCACCCGGCAACTCCCGACCGTATCGGGCATGCCAACGGAATTATCGCAGGGTTGCAGTGACAGCCGATAAACTGATAGGATAGGGAAAAACGGAGGACCCTGGATTGCGCCTGCCGGCTTTGATATTACTGATTATTCTGTTTCCATGCGTCTGCTTTTCAGCCGACAATGTCATGACCTGGGGTAGCGCCTCGATCCTGGATCAGGAAGTGGTCCTCAACTTCGACATTGGTTGGAAGAAAAACTACCGGGTGGTTTCGGACCCTGAGGAAAGTTATATCTACTTTGATTTTCCGCGTGTGGCAGTGGAAAAAACCCGTGTTGTAAAGTTCATGGGCAATGAGTATATCGAGAAAATTAAAATCGGTCAGTATGACGAGGAAACCGCGCGCATAGTCGTTTATCTCAAATCCAGATCATCGGATTTCAAATGCAATTCCTATTTTAAGGTGATTGACAAGAAAACCAATTTCATCATTGGAGTCACCAGAAAAGACCCGATCGGTGAGATTATTCAGGAGCATTCCTTTGTTGTGATTGTTGATGCCGGGCATGGCGGAATCGACCCCGGATGCGTCAGCCCCAGAGGATACAAGGAAAAAAATGTTGTGCTGTCTCTGGCAAAAAAGATCAGGGATGAATTCAACGGGCGCAATCTCGGGATTATGATTCTGACGCGGGAGGATGATGTTTTTCTATCGCTTGATGAACGCATCAAGCGGGCCGTTGACGGTAAGGGATGCCTGTTCATCAGTCTGCATGTCGATTCTTATCCCAGCAGGAAGAGTGTCCGTGGCGCAGGAATTTATTATCTTTCCCAGCGTGGTGCCAGTGATCAGAGAGCCGAGATCCTGGCACAGAAGGAAAACTCGTCAGACCAGATCGGCGAAATCAAGCTGGCTGAAAACCAGGAGGTCTTCCAGATTCTTTACTCCCTGAAGCAAACGGAGTCCATCAAGAGGAGTGCTACTTTTACCGGACTATTGAAAGAAAAAATGGAAGAAAGTCGTATCAATGTGCATGGCGTTCTGCAGGCCGGATTCCGAGTCCTGAAGATTCCCGATATGCCGGCGGTTTTAGTAGAGGCCGGTTTTTTTTCCAATTCGATCGACGAACGCCTTTTGATGAACGATTCGCATCATAAGAGACTGGCCAAATCCGTTGTGGATGCTGTTGAGGAATATTTGCGCAACTGGTGGAAAAAGAAATATTGACTCTGCCGGATGTAAAATTAAGTTGCATTTCCCGGGCCGGGAAATATAGAATGTTATTGATCTTCAGTTCAGCAGCGTAATTTGCTTGAGGCAGGCCTATAAGGCGGAACTAAAGGAAATGCTGTGCGCTACCGGGCGGAAGCTCAATATTATGTTCCTGGAACGGGCGGCTATGCCAATCATCGGGAACAATACTCGGGAGGCCATCGCTTATTATGAAGATGATCATTCAGTCCAAGAACATAAACCTGAACAATGCCCTTAAGGAATACGCCGAAAAGAAATTCGTCAATCTGAAAAAATACTTCGAAAACATCCTGGAAATCGATGTTACTTTCGGCTATGAGCAGAGTAAATCCCCTGAAAAATCACATTTTATCGAAGTCACGCTGTGGACTAACGGAATGACCCTGCATGCCAAAAAGCGGGCTGCTTCCTCAACCGCCTGCGTGGATCTGGCAGTCGAACGGCTGGAAAAGCAGGTTAAGCGGTACAAGGATAAGCTGAAGGATCGGGGGCGAAAACCCATTCCACGAGAAGACAGCTCGGCATTCGACAGTATCATTTCCATGCCGGTGGAGTCGGACGAGAACCCGAAGATCATCCGCATTAGAAAATTCTCCATTAAACCCATGTTCGTTGACGAGGCCGCAGAGCAGCTGTCTCTTCTCAAACAGGAATTTCTGGTGTTCAAGAACGCTGAAACTGAAAAAACCAATGTGCTTTACCGCCGCAAGGATGGTAATTACGGCCTTATCGCTCCTGAAGAAAACTTTTAGAGGTGGCAATGAATCTCTCGGACCTGATTGGCGAAGATCTGATCGTTCTGGATCTGGACGCCGCCGACAAGCAGGAAGTCATTGAGAAGCTTGTGGATGTCCTTGTTCGCGCCGACAAGATCGCCGATAGGGATGCTTATCTGCGTTCTGTACTCGACCGGGAAAAGCTCGGCACCACGGGAATCGGCAAAGGAATTGCCATTCCGCACGGGAAATCCGAT